>DATARE010000214.1:0-2353 GCA_036264295.1 Micropepsaceae bacterium
CAAGCGCGCCCTCTTCATTGCGGCGTTGGAACGCTATCTCGACCACTGGACGCGGGCGCGGATCAAGCGGCTTGAAGCCTCGCTGCCGCCGAAAGAGGCGGTTCAGCGGTTCATCGAGGAAATCATCGAGCGCTCGCTGAACGATCGCGAAAGGCGGGGCTGTTTCTTGATAAACTCGGCCCTGGAAGTCGCCCCCCACGATCGCGAGCTGGGCGCGCTGATCGCCGACCGTCTGGGTGAAATCGAGGCGTTTTTCCGCCGCTCGATCAAGGCGGCGCAAACCGAGGGCGCGGTTGCGCCACACGTTGTCGCCAAGGATCTCGCGCGGTTGCTGCTCGGCGTTCTGCTCGGCATCCGCGTTCTTGCCCGCGCCAAGCCCGAACGCGCCTTGCTCGAAGGCGTCGCGGCACCGGCGCTTGCCCTGCTCGATTGAGCTCAACAGAGGATCGTGACCCGATGATTGATCTTTACTATTGGACTACACCCAACGGCCACAAGATCACGATGCTTCTCGAAGAGACAGGCCTTCCCTACAAGATCATTCCGGTGAACATCGGCAAGGGCGATCAGTTCAGGCCGGAATTTCTCGCGATCGCGCCCAACAATCGCATTCCCGCCATTGTGGATCATGCGCCGAGCGGAGGCGGCGCGCCGGTGTCGGTGTTCGAATCCGGGGCCATCCTGCAGTATCTCGCCGAAAAGAGCGGCAAGCTGTTGCCGAGCGATCTGCGCGGGCGATACGAAGTCGTTCAATGGCTGTTCTGGCAGATGGCTGGGCTCGGGCCCATGGCCGGCCAGAACCATCATTTCAGCCAATACGCGCCCGAAAAGATCCCTTACGCGATCGACCGCTACGTGAAGGAGACCAACCGGCTCTATGGCGTGCTCGACAAGCGCCTGGCCGATCGTGCCTTCATCGCCGGCGACTACTCGATTGCGGATATTGCTGCTTATCCGTGGATCGCTCCCTACCAGCGCCAGGGTCAGAGCTTGGAGGATTTCCCCCATCTCAAGCGCTGGTTCGAGGCCATACGCAGCCGGCCGGCGACGGTGCGCGCCTATGACAAGGCCAAGCAGATCAACACGCAGCCTGTCGTGACCGAAGAATCCAGGCAGGTCCTGTTCGGGCAGACGGCGTCTGCGGCCTGATGTCGATGTTGCACTCGCCCACCAGCCTGCAACTCTACGATCTCGCCGGGGCGGAGCCGGAACGCCGCTTCAGCCCTTACTGCTGGCGCGCCAAATTCGCGCTTGCGCACAAGGGGCTGCCGTTCGATGCGATCCCGTGGCGCTTCACCGATAAGAATGTGATTGCTTTCTCCGGTCAGGGCCGGGTGCCGGTGCTGGTCGACGGCGATTGCGTTGTTTTCGATTCCTGGACGGTCGCCACCTATCTGGAGGACACCTATCGGGACCGCCCATCGCTGTTCGGTGGCGACGGCGGCCGCACGGCCACGCGCTTCATCAACGCGTGGGCGGACACTGTCGTGAATAGCGCGATTGCGCCGATGATCGTCGCCGACATCCTGGCGATCCTGCACGAGAAGGACCGCGCTTATTTTCGCGAAAGCCGCGAAAAGCGCTTCGGCGCGACCTTGGAAGCGGTTGTTGCCGACCGCGACACGCGGGTGACGAGATTCCGGCAGAGCTTGGAGCCCATTCGCGCCGTGCTGGCCACGCAGCCCTATCTCGGCGGCGAGACTCCGCTTTATATCGATTACATCGTCTTTGGCTCGTTCCAATGGGCCCGATGCGCAAGCCCGTTTCGGCTGCTGCTCCCGGATGATCCGGTTTGGGCCTGGCGCGGGCGGCTTCTCGGATTATTCGATGGCCTTGCTCAAAACGCGCCCGGATACCCGCTGTGACGCAACGATTTCACCCCTTTGTCGGAAACCCCGCGCGCGGAAAGGACATAGCGATGATTCGCTTTTGGATTGCGCATCTCGTCGCCGTCGCGTTGGGTCTCTGCCTTGCCATCACCGCACACACGCGTTCCCAAGCCCAAACCCAAGGCGTGATGAGGGTCATCGTGCCTTTCACCGCCGGCTCACCGAACGACATCATGGCGCGGCTGATTGCGGAGCAATTGTCGTCGAGACTTGGGCGAACCGTCATTGTGGATAATCGGCCGGGAGCCGGCAGCACGATCGGGGCCAAGGCGGCGGCGAGTGCGGTTCCGGACGGCAACACACTGCTGTTCATCAGCTCCAGCCTTGTGATCGACCCCACGCTCTACAACAGCTCGGATTACGATCCGATCAAGAGCTTTGCCCCGATCGCGGCGATCTCGACCACGCCCTGGGTGATGGTCGTAGCGCCCAGAATCCCGCCGCGCTCTATGGGCGAGCTGGTC
>DATARE010000223.1:0-12834 GCA_036264295.1 Micropepsaceae bacterium
ACCACGTGGTCGCCGCCCGCGCCATGTTCGGTGCGATCCGTTATGTGGTCGAGGAGGTGCTGGCGCGCTTCGGCATCACCAGCACCATCGTGGATGCGACGGATCTCGACGCCTGGCGCGCGGCCATGCGCCCCAACACGAAACTCGCTTTCTTCGAGACGCCGTCCAATCCCACGCTGGAAATCGTCGACATTGCGGGCGTTGCGGACATTGCGCACAAATATGGTGCGCGCGTGGTGGTGGACAACGCCTTCGCTTCTCCGGCGCTACAGCGGCCGATGGAGTTCGGGGCCGACGTCGTGGTGCATTCATCGACCAAATATATCGACGGCCAGGGCCGCGCCATGGGCGGCATCATTTTGTGCAAGGAAGACTTTCTGAAGGATCATCTTCAGATTTTTCTGCGCAACACCGGTCCGGCGATGAGTCCTTTTAACGCCTGGGTTCATCTGAAAAGTCTGGAAACGCTCGATATTCGGATGCGGGAGCACTGCCGCAATGCCGCCGCGGTCGCCGATTTCCTGGCAACCCAGAAAAATGTCCGGCATGTGCTTTATCCGTTTCGTGAAGACCCGCATGGCAGAGCCACCAATCATCCGCAGATTGTGCTCGCGAAGAAGCAGATGTCCGGCGGCGGCGGGGTGGTGACTTTCGAAGTTGCCGGCGGCAAGAAGGAAGCGTTCAAGGTCGCAAAAAGCCTCAAGCTGATCGACATTTCCAACAATTTGGGCGACACCAAGAGCCTCCTTACCCATCCGGCAACCACGACCCATATGCGTCTGACGCCCGAAGCACGGCTCGCGGCCGGCGTGACCGACGGCATGCTGCGCATCGCGGTCGGCCTGGAGGATCCCAGCGATCTTTGCGAGGACCTCGCGCAGGCATTGGCGAAAATCTGAGGATATCCACGATGGAACATCACGCCACCATCGAATGGCAGCGCACCAGCGACAGTTTCACCTACGAAACCTATAATCGTGCGCATGGATGGCGTTTTCACAGCGTCGCCGTGCCGGCTTCTTCGGCGCCCGATTTCCGCGGCGAAGCCGAACGCGTCAATCCGGAGGAAGCGTTCATTGCGGCGCTCTCCTCCTGTCACATGCTCACCTTCCTTGCCATTGCTGCGAAGAGGAAGCTGCCGCTGGATTCCTATCATGACGACGCGGTCGGCTATCTGGAGAAAAACGAGGCCGGCCGGCTTGCCATGACGCGGGTGGTCCTGCGCCCACATATTCAATGGTCCGAGGGTGTGGCGGTTGATGCGGCCGAACTCGAAAAATTGCATCATCAGGCGCATGAAGGCTGCTTCATCGCCAATTCGGTGAAGACATCCGTCACTGTGGAACCCCGCAATTGAGCAAACATCGTTACGAAGAGATCACGCGGGATATCAAAATCGCAGTGGAACCGGACTTTCTGGAAGATCAATCGGAGCCCGATGAGAACCGCTATTTGTGGTCCTATCGCGTCACCATTGAAAACAAGAGCAAGAGTGCCGTGCAATTGCTGTCGCGCTATTGGCGGATCACCGATGCGCGCGGCCGCATTCGCGAAATACGCGGCGAGGGCGTTATCGGCGAACAGCCGGTGATCGCGCCGGGCCGCGCCTATGAATATACCAGCGGCGCCCCGCTGGAGACCGCGTCGGGATTCATGACCGGCACCTATCATATGCGCGCCTCCACCGGCGAAAGCTTCGAGGTGGGCATACCGATGTTTGCGCTGGAAAGTCCCTACGAACCCCGCCGCATGCATTGACCGGTTGCCGCTTTCTGGCTTCCTTGGGCGTTTGCACTAGAATGGCGTGACCGCTACCGGAGTTTGCGCATGGATACGTGTCGTCTATCGCTCATCACCTCGCCAGTTCCTCCCGAACCCAAACCATCGCGAGAGGAAGCCGAAGCGGCCGTGCGCACGCTGCTGCGCTGGGCCGGTGACGATCCCGCCCGCGAAGGTCTTCGCGATACCCCGGCGCGGGTGGCGCGCGCGTATGAGGACTGGTTCTCGGGCTATGCCGACGATCCGGTCATGTTCCTTCAGCGCACTTTCGAAGAGGTCGAGGGCTATGACGAGATGGTGGTGCTGCGCGACATCCGGTTCGAGTCGCATTGCGAGCACCATCTGGCGCCGATCATCGGACGCGCCCATGTCGGTTATCTGCCGGACCGCAAAGTCGTGGGTATTTCCAAGCTCGCGCGCGTGGTCGATGCCTATGCCCGCCGCCTGCAGGTTCAGGAAAAGATGAGCGCACAGATCGCCAATTGCATTCAGCACATATTGGAGCCCAAGGGCGTCGCCGTGGTGATCGAAGCGGCCCATCAATGCATGACGACGCGGGGCGTCCATAAGACCGGTGTGACCATGGTGACCTCCATGATGCTGGGGGCATTTCGCGAAGATTCGCGCACGCGTCGCGAATTTCTCGCCATGATCCATCATCAACCCGGAGCCCAGGCCTAGCCGCCGCCATGGCCATGGGCGCACCGATGTTGGACCTGCTCGAAAGGCTGATCGCCTTCGACACGACCAGCCGCAATTCCAATCTCGAGCTGATCGCGTTTGCCCGCGAGGTGCTGGAAAAGGCCGGCGCCACGGCGCGGCTTAGCTTTGATGCCGATGGGCGCAAAGCCAATCTGTTTGCGACGCTGGGGCCTGCGCAGGACGGGGGATATGTGTTGTCCGGCCACAGCGATGTCGTGCCGGTGGATGGTCAGGATTGGTCGAGCGATCCTTTTGCGAGCGAAATTCGCGATGGCCGTCTTTATGGCCGCGGCGCCGCCGACATGAAGGGATTTATTGCGGTCGCGCTCAGTCTGGCTTCCGAATTCGCTGCTCTCGATTTGAAGCGCCCGCTCCATTTCGCCTTTTCTTTCGACGAAGAAGTGGGCTGCATCGGTGTGCGGCGCTTGTTGGAAGACCTGACGCGCGTAAACATCCGGCCCGCTCTCGCGATTGTCGGCGAACCGACCGAGATGCGGGTCGTGGCGGCGCACAAGGCCGGCGCCGTTATCGAAACCCTGGTACAGGGCCGTGAGGGCCATTCCAGCGCGCCCGCACGCGGAGCGAACGCGGTGATGATGGCCGCGGAATTCGTCACATCGTTGGGCGCGCTCGGGCAGAAATTGATGGCCGAACGCGATGAATTCTTCGATCCACCCTACACTACGATTCAAGCCAACATGATTTCGGGTGGAACGGCGGTGAATGTGCTGGCGCGCGAGGCCAAGGTGATGTGGGAATACCGCGCCCTTCCGGATCGGGATGCGAATGCGATTGTCGAGCAGGCCAAAGCCGCAGCGGCCGCTATCCTGCCCCGCTATCGCGAGGGCGCTCCGGAGGCCGATTTCAAGACGCGGATCAAAGCCGCCTATCCCGGTCTTGCGCGCGATGCCAATTCACCCGCGCTGCATCTTGCATCGGCGCTATCGGGCAGCAACGCCGTGCATTCGGTCTCGTATGGCACCGAAGCCGGTCTGTTCCAGCAAGCGGGGATTCCCGCGGTCGTTTGCGGTCCGGGCTCCATCACGCAGGCGCACAAGGCCGATGAATTCATTGCGCTCGATCAGCTCGATGCCTGCGCCGCTTTCCTGCGCCGGGTCGGCCAGCGGGCCGCAGAATAATCAGCCGGTCAAGTTCTCCAGCGGGAATTCGTACACGGTGCCGCAGAATTCGCAGCGCGTACGGATGATGCCGTCCGGATCGGGTAGATCCTTCAGCTCATGCGCGGAATAGGATTTCAGCACCGTGTGCACCCGCTCCGCATCGCAGCCGCATTGGAAGCGCAGGGGCTGGCTGGAATGCACACGCACCTCGTCCTCGTGAAACAGCCGCCACAGAATCGATTCCGCCGCCACGGATGTGTCCAGCAATTCGATGTCTTCCAGCGTCTGCATGAAAAGCGAAACGCGCTGCCAATCATCTGAGGTTTTGACGTCGCCAATCTTGGCGCCCGGCACGGCCTGCACCATCAGCGCGCCAGCGCGCCAGCCATGGCCCTCGCCGGAACGGTAGATCGGCCCCGCCGCAAGCCGCAGCATGGTGGGAAGCTGCTCGCTCTGGGCGAAATAGGTCTCCGCCGAAGCGGCGAGTCCTTCGGGCGCCAGCGGCACCAGACCTTGATAGGCCTGCGCGCCCTTTTTGGGTTCGATGGTGATCGCGAGAGCACCCTGCCCCGCCAGCGCCCCAAAATCGTTCGGGCGGCCTGCTTCTGCGAAACGTTTTTCATCGACGCGCGCGTAACCGCGAAGACCGCCGCCCGCGAAATAATCGGTGGCGAGAAGATTCAGGGGGCCGTCTCCCTTGGTCTGCACGCTGAGGCGGCCCTCAAACTTCAGGGCCGACCCAAGAAGCGCGCTCAATGCCAAGGCTTCCGCCAGAATGCGTTGCGCCGCTTCCGGCACAGGATGCGCCGCCAGCGCGCGGCTGGAAGCGGCATCGAGGCGCAAAAGCCGCCCGCGCAGTCCGACATCGGGCAAATCGAAAGGCAGAACGAAATCGGCGGACGGCGCCGGTACATAGTGAGGTTCAGGCATGATCCAATGTGGGGCCGGTTCTCGCCTCCTGCAAGAGGAGCCTAGCTCACGCACCCGAGCAGGATTAGTGGAATGTCGACGACCCGGGCGCCTCGGCATTTTGCCCGGCGGCTTCCTTTGTAGCGTTTAAGAGCTGTTTCGCGAGCATATTGTTCAACATGCTTTCGAGCGCGGATACATCCACCTCACTGGTGGCCGCCCACGCCTTATCCGCCAATTCAAGGCCGGAGTAATAAGGCTTCTTGTCCACCGCAATTTGTTCAGGAATTGTCGGCGTGCCGGGCAACAGACTGTCCAGCTTCGTACTCAACACAACATATGATGTTGCCCGCGAAGTACGGCCATTGCCGTCAGCAAAAGGATGTATCCAGTTCATCTTCCAAAGCACATAAGCTGCTAAGTGCGCGGCGGATTTTGTCTGCCAATTGGAATTGACGTATTCACACATAACCTGAATTTCATCCGCTACGAGCGCTTCGTGCGGCGGCTGATGCTGCCTCCCACCGATTTTCACCGGCGTGTTGCGAAATGTGCCGGCGAGCCTATGCAGCCCATCAAGCGCCGCTTTGTGAAGCAGCAGAATCGGCCCCGCGCGTAGCTTGAACGGTCGTTCTTTGTCTTTGACGGAGTTTCGGATCATTTCGAGGGCAAGATTGAACTGCCGCAGCCCATTTTCTGCTTCGCGACGCGCTATCTCGTCAGGATCGCTTAGGAGCTGCGCATCCTCTGCATGGCTGTGACGATCATCGGCCACGTCAATTGATCACTCAGATCGGGCGATCTTCCTGTCAGCTTCCGCAACCATTTGGCGCGTGATCCGATCATTCTCTATATGCGTATTGCCATACGCAAAGCTCTGCCGCTGCGCTGTCTCTTGCTCCGCCGTCATCTCAATTTTGCGTGCGCGCTCAATAAGTTCTTGGAGCTCATTTGTCATCGCAGTCTCTCCCGACTCAGTTGGACGATATCTAAGTACGTGCACCTATGGCAACAAGGCCCTCAAAGGGTTCCCTCTGAGCGCCTTGCGGCAACAGGAAGGTCACAGCCATTCTGCGCTGTTATGAGAGGCACCAGAGCAGGATTGCCTTTTGAACGTGAAGCCGGTTCTCCGCCTCGTCGAACACCACCGATTGCGGCCCATCGATCACGTCGTCCGTGACTTCCTCGCCGCGATGGGCCGGCAGGCAATGCATGAAGATCGCATCGGGCTTCGCGCGCGCCATCAGCGCGGCATTCACTTGATAGGGCTTCAGAAGCGCGTGCCGTTTTGCACCCTCCTTGTCGCCCATGGAAACCCAGGTGTCCGTCACCACGCAGTCGGCGCCGGTTGCGGCCTGTTCCGGATTGTCCGTGAAGACGATCTTGGCGCCCGAACTCTCGGCCCATTTGCGCAAATTAGGACGTGGCGCGAGTTCGTCGGGCGTGGCCACGCGCAACGTGAAATCGAATCGCGCTGCCGCATGAATCCATGAGGCACAGACATTGTTGCAATCACCGGTCCAGGTGACCGTGCGTCCACGGATGGGGCCCTTTTTCTCCTCGAAGGTCATGACATCGGCCATCACCTGGCAGGGATGGGAGAGTTTGGTCAGCCCGTTGATCACCGGCACGCCGGCAAATTCGGCAAGTTCCGTCAATGTGTCGTGTTTGAGTGTGCGGATCATGACGGCATCGACATAGCGCGACAGCACGCGCGCCGTGTCGGCAATGGATTCGCCGCGGCCGAGCTGCATCTCCGCGCCCGTTAGCATGATGGTGCTGCCACCCAGCTCCTGCATGCCGACATCGAAAGAGATGCGCGTGCGTGTCGAAGGCTTCTCGAAGATCAGGGCAAGCATGCGGCCGGCCAGCGGCGCATCGGCATCGGACATGCCGCGCGGGAATCCGGCGCGCGCATCTTTGCGCCGGCGCGCCGAAGCGATGAGGCCCTTCAGCGTCGCCGAATCCAAATCGGACAGGTCGAGAAAATGCCGCGGGCCACTTGCCGTAGGCTTGTGTTGCGGAATCGCCCGTGACGCGGTCATACCGCTTTCCTCTCGGTTTCGAAGGCTGCACATGCTGTCATGAGAGCAGTTATCGCTTCCTTGACGTGGCGCTCTTCAATATTCAGGGGTGGTAACAGACGTACGACGTTCTCCGTCGCGCCGACGGTGAGCAGACGATTTTCCCGCAGCTTCGCGATAAAGGCCGCGGCCGGAACGTGGAGTTTCAGCCCCAACAGCAATCCCCGCCCGCGCACCTCGGCGATGATGCCCGGATGCTCGGCCGCGAGCATCGCCAGCTGCTGCTGCATGAAACCGGAAATGGCGCGAACGTTGTCGAGGAATTGCGGCTCTAGCACCACGTCCAGCACAGCGTTTCCGGCTGCCATGGCGAGCGGGTTGCCGCCATAGGTCGAGCCATGCGAGCCGACCGTCATGCCTTTGGCAGCGCGCTCCGTGGCCAGGCACGCGCCCAACGGAAAACCGCCGCCGATGCCTTTGCCCACCGGCATAATGTCGGGCACAACACCCGCTTCTTCATAAGCGAACAACCGGCCCGTGCGCCCCACGCCGGTTTGCACTTCGTCCAAGATCAGAAGCAAACCGCGCGTATCGCAGAATTCGCGCAGACGTTTCAGGAAGCCCGGCGGCGGCGCACGCACGCCCACTTCGCCTTGAATGGGTTCGATCAGGATTCCGGCCGTTTCCGGTCCCGTGGCCCGCACCACCGCATCGAAATCGCCCAGCGGCACGGGATCAAAGCCGTCGACTTTCGGACCGAAGCCTTCGAGATATTTCGCGCTTCCCCCCGCGGCAATCGTCGCGAGCGTGCGGCCGTGGAAGGCGCCCTCGAACGTGATCAGCCGGAAACGTTCGGGTGCGCCCGACGCATAATGAAACCGCCGGGCCATCTTGATCGCGCATTCGACGGCTTCGGCCCCGGAATTGGCGAAGAACACCGTGTCGGCAAAGGTTGCTTGTGTCAGACGACGGGCCAGCCGTTCCTGTCCGGGCACGCGATACAGGTTGGAGGTGTGCCAAAGCTTGCCGGCCTGCTCGCGCAAAACCTCCACCAGGTGGGGATGCGCGTGACCGAGCGCGGAGACCGCGATACCGGAGCCGAAATCGAGGTAGCGCTCGCCCCTCTCATCGAAAAGGTAAGGCCCTTCGCCACGCTCGAACGCGATATCCGCCCTGTTATAGGTCGGCAGAACCGGCGGAATCACGACAGCCCTCCTTGGGCTTGGGAAAAAACGAAAACGCGACTTATAGAGTCGGACGCCTCAAATCAGAAGCGGGAAGTCGGGGACAGGGCGAAATTGCTTTGGCGCGGCGGTTTTGGCTTGCGAAAGCGGAAGGTACGCCCGCTAGGCAACTGTGGACAAGACTTGGTGGGCCTGACGCATACCTTGTGTTCCGAACAGTGTCTGCTACGATATTTTGTAGCTTTTTGCTGAGGAGAACCCCATGGGCTGGACGGACGAACGGGTCGAGCAATTGAAGACATTGTGGGGTGAGGGACTTTCCGCAAGTCAGATCGCGCGGGTGCTGGGCAACGTCACCCGCAATGCCGTGATCGGTAAGGTTCATCGCCTGGGTCTGGCCGGCCGGGCCGGGCCGCCGCGGGTCGAGCGGCCCCGGAGCGCCGTCCCGCGCAAATCAGTGGTCCATGTGGCAGCCCCTGCTCCGCAGATCGTGGAGGAAGACCCGATCACCCTGGAAGACGGAAATTTCGCGACGGTCCTTACGATCAACGATCGCATGTGCCGCTGGCCGATCGGCGATCCTTCAGAAAATGAGTTTCACTTCTGCGGACATAAGCCGAAATTCGGCTCCCCCTATTGCGAAGCACATGCCCGCAAGGCCTATCAGCCACAGCCGCAACGCCGGGACCGCCGCGCGGCAGGCTGAATTGCTCTCGCGGTGATACGAAAAAAGCCCGGCCACCATTCGCGGCCGGGCTTTTTTCATTCACGAATCGCCGCTCAATAGAACGCGTCGTAGATCACATCCAGGATGCGCCCATCATACGTGCTCACGAGCAGGGCGTCGGGGCCGTTGCGCACCCAGCGCGCGCCCGCCGGCGGAGGCGGCAGTCCGAGCCAGTCATAATCAAAATAGAACGGCGCCTCCAGGAAGACGCGAGGCAGGAATTCTCCACGGTCCCAGTGCCGATATCCCCAGCCGCGCGGGTAGGAATAGGAAGGGGCCCGCACCGCCGCATATTGCCGGCCACGGAAATTGAAGAATCGTCCACCACGGTCGCCGCGGAAATCGCGGCCGCGATCGCGGTTTGCGCCGAAGTCACGCCCCCGGTCCTGGTCCTGGCCCCGGTCCCGGTCGCCGGCTTCCCGGTCACGGTCCCTGTTTTGCGCAAAATTCGTCTGAGGGTTGGCTTCTCGTGACCCAATTCCCGGCACGTTTAGAAGCCTGCCCGCACGGCCGCGCTGCTCCTGCACCACATTCGGCTCTGGCGCCTGCTGGTTGGCATTTCCTCTTCCGCGGCCGCGCTGCTCCTGCGCGACGTTCGGTGCGGGCGCCTGCTGATTGGCGTTTCCCCTTTCTCGGCCACGCCCTTGAGCGACGTTGGGCGCGGGTGCCTGTGGCGCTGGCTGCGCTTGGGCGGCCCGCCCAGGAGGGGCAGCGCCTTCGCGCCCATGGTTTTCCGGTCCCCGGTTTTCCTGATGAGCCGGGGCTTGTCCTCCGGCTCGGGGACCACCGTCCCTGTCGCGGTGGTCTTGCGCCGCCGCAACGACAGGAAGTGACAGGGTCACTGCCGCAAAAGCGGCCAAAATTCGTCTCATAAGAGTCTCCACGGTTTCCCGAAGCCCACCTATCCACCCGTTAAAACGCCCAGCATCACCGGGAGTTCATGAAGCGGCAAAGTTGGGGTTCACGCGCGGAGCGATACCTGAACTGCGGCAAAGGTTTCGTCGAAGGAATAGCCGGCGGACCGCACCGTGCGGATGGGATCTTTCTCGCCCGGATCGTTGAGCGCCTTGCGAAGACGCCCGACATGCACATCCACCGTGCGCGCTTCCACATACACGTCCGATCCCCACACGCTGTCGAGCAATTGCTCGCGCGAAAAGACGCGGCCGGGATGCTGCATTAACTGGTCCAGCAGGCGGTATTCCGTCGGTCCGAGATGGATGTCGCGCGTTCCGCGGCGAACGCGATGGCTGCCGCGGTCGATGCTGATCTCCCCGACCGAAACGACATCCTCCACAAGACTCGGACGCACACGGCGCATCACGGCCCGCAGGCGCGCCAGAAATTCGGTCATCGAAAATGGCTTCACGATGTAATCGTCGGCACCGGTATCCAAGCCACGGATGCGATCGGTTTCTTCCCCGCGCGCGGTCAGCATCACGATGGGGACATTGCGCATATGGCCGCGGCCGCGAAGACGCCGGCAAACCTCGATTCCGGAAAGCTGCGGCAGCATCCAGTCGAGCACAACAAGATCCGGCTTCACCTCGTCGGCGAGGATCAAGGCTTCTTCGCCATCCCGCGCCTCGAACACCCGGTAGCCTTCCCGCTCGAGATTGTACCGCAGCAAAGTCGACAGTGCAGATTCATCTTCCACAACCATCACGCTGGGTTCGCCACTCTCCGTCATGCTTTGATCCCTGGTCTATTTCTGCCTGGTCTATTTCTGATCGTGTGGAAGCGGCGTCGTCGAGGTTAGATCCGCCTTGGGACGGTCGAGCCTGAGATACACGCCGGTAACCATGTGATAAACGGTTTCCGCGATATTGGTCGCGTGATCGCCGGCCCGTTCGATGTTCTTGGCGATGAACAGCAGATGCGCGCAAAGTCCAATCGTGCGCGGATCTTCCATCATGTAGGTGAGAAGCTCGCGAAACAGGCTGTTGTAGAGTTCGTCGATTTCCTCGTCGTGGCGCCATACCGACTTCGCCGCTTCGGCATCGCGGTCGGAATAGGCATCGAGAACGGCTTTCAACTGGCTCAAAGCCTGCCGTCCCATACGGGCAAGGCTCTGGGTAAGCCTGATCGGCGGTTCGCGATTCAAAATGAGCGCCCGCCGGCCGATATTCTTCGCAAGATCGCCCACACGTTCCAGTTCATAAGCGATCTTGATGGCAGCAAGTGTGGTGCGCAGATCCACAGCCATAGGCTGACGCAAAGCCAGAAGCCTGAGCGCCTGGTCTTCCACGGTTTGCTGGATGCGGTCTACGCGCTCGTCCGAGCCGATGGCGGCTTCGGCAAGCTTCGCATCGCGTTTGGCAACCGCTTCGATGGCGTTGGCAAATTGGGCTTCCGCCAGCCCTCCCATCTGCGCCACCGCATTGGCAAGCATCTCCAACTGTTCCGTGAAGGATTTCACAATATGCTCGCTCATGCGGACCTCGACATCGTTCCGGGCTTAGGACAAATCCATCAACCCTATGTAACATAAATATAACAGTCTGATGACGCGGCTCCCTAAGCCGCAGATTCCACGCTCGTATGCACCGCCGGCAGGAACACCGTGAACGTGCTTCCTTCACCCGGCACGCTCTCGATCTGCAACCGTCCCTGATGGCGATTGAGGATATGCTTCACGATGGCCAGCCCCAAACCCGTGCCGCCGCGTTCGCGGCTCCGTTTGACATCGACGCGATAGAATCGCTCCGTCAGGCGCGGAATAGCCTCACGCGGAATTCCCTCTCCTTGATCACGGACCGAAACGACGATCTGTCCGGCCCCTTCGCGCTTGCTGGGAGCCTCAGCCCGGCCGAACTGGATTCGCACTTCGCCGCCCGGCCGGCCATATTTGATGGCGTTGTGAATGAGGTTTTGAAACACCTGGGTCAGCTCATCGCGGTCGCCGACGACCCTTAGGGGCGGTGACGAATCCATCTGGATCGTAATCCGGTCGCCTTCCGCGAGCGGCGCCAGGACCGCAATGGCATCGCGAACCACTCCGACGACATCGGTTTCGCCTGCCGGGGGATTATGCTCGTTGAGCTCGATCCGGGTAAGCGAGAGGAGATCCTCGATCAGCCGCCGCATGCGCCCGGCTTCAACGCTCATGATTTCGAGAAACCGCTCGCGCGCCGGCACGTCGTCCTTCGCATGCCCGCGCAGCGTGTCGATGAAGCCGGTGACCGCAGCCAATGGGGTTCTGAGCTCGTGACTGGCATTGGCGACGAAGTCGGCGCGCAGTTCTTCGGCCCGCCTGAGCTCCGTAAGATCGCGAATTCGAATCAACACCAAGCGGCCGTCGGTGCGTGCGAGATAGGCTTCATAATGGTGCTGCACCGGGACGAGCACGCTGAATGCAATCGTCTCGGGCGCTCCTCCCGCCAGAACCCGCTCGGCGGCTTCCAACACTTCCGGGGTGCGCAGCACGGCGGAAATGCGTTTCTTCTCGGCGTCCGCACCGACCAACGCCTGCGAGGCTTTGTTGGCGAACATCACCCGGCCGGTGCCGTCCAGAATCAAAATGGGCTCGTCGACGCATTCGAGAATGTTGCGCGCGGAGGCGGTAAGTCTGGCGAGGTCTTCCACCGGCTGGAGACGTGCCGTGCTGTCGGAGCGCGATGTCTTCGGTGCCGCGAGGTAAAGCGCGAAAACCGCCGCAGCGGCCAGCATCGCAAGCATGATCTGAACCGCGGCGCTGCCCGAAACAGCAACAACAATCAAAGCAACGATGGCTGCCGCGAAGAGCAGGAGATAGGATTTTCGCCAGCCGCCCCACAGGGGCCGGGCGTCACCGCTCATGGTCATCGACTTCCTTTGCTTGAATCGAGGCCGGGCTTATAGCACGCCCCCCCACCCATTTTTGTGAACTCCTTGAAGCTCCCCTTATAATACCGCATGACGATTTCGCCCGACCTCCTGAGGGATTTCATCGACGGCAAGCTTGCCGGAGACGAAGCAAGCGACGTGGCGGCAAAGATCGCGGCGGATCCTGACCTTGCCGCCTATGTCGAAGATCAAAAGGCGGTGAAAGCGACGCGCGTTTCGCCGGCCGCGGTCTGGCTTGAGCGCATCGGTGAAACTGCCGCCGCGAAGAGCGCCAGCTGGATACCGGTCAGCACAATGGCTGTTGGGATTGCGCTGGGTGTGTTGCTGGCGGCCGTGTTGGGAATCGGCACCCAGATGCGCAGCCAAGGCGGCGCGCTGATCGCCCAAGGTTCGCTCGCGCAGATTCTGTCGAACGCGCTGTCCGCGGATGCGCAAACCTCTCCGGCAGCGGCCCGGATCGGCGGAAGTTTCTGGAGCAAGAACGGATCGTTTTGCCGCAGTTTTGTCACACGTGGAAATGCCGCGAGCGCACTCGCCGGCGTTGCCTGCCGGGAAATGGGTGC
>DATARE010000313.1:0-5535 GCA_036264295.1 Micropepsaceae bacterium
CGGGCGCAAACGCCCCCAAAAACCCCAACTGCGAACGTCTGTCCACCATCCTCATTCTCCATCCGAGTCGCACACAAGCGAATCACAGATGCAGAAATTTGCAACGTTCCCCTTGAGGGAGGGTCGAAATTTCGAGAGCGCAGCGCGAGAAATTTCGGGGAGGGGACGTTATGACGCCCACACCACAAAAGCGCACGCAAGCGTCTCTACCCAACACCTTTATCATCCCGGGCGAGCGCATTCGCGCGAGACCCGGGACCCACCGAACAGCTGCTCCGCGGGTCTCGCGCGCAGCGCCGCTGCTTGGCCGGGATGACAATTCCGTTTTCCCTAGTCATAGAAGCTGAACTGAAAACGCTAAGTTTCGTAGAAATTAGGCTCAGGCTTTTTTTGGCTTGGGTTGATGAGACTTAGCCTTCAGCTTACGAATCATAATATCGAAATGCTCTGTAGCCAATTGGAAGGCGCCCATAAGCCGTTCCCACTGATCTTTCGGTTCGGGTCGCCATGGACCAACGGCGCTGAATAGGTCCGTTTCCCACGCTTGCGATAGATAATCCAGGCGAAAGGACGCGTTGTTAGCGTAGTAATCAAATGTCCAATCTCTTTCCTGCCGGTCTTGGGTAAAGGTAATAGCGTTATTTTGCAGAACCTCAGCCAAAAACGCTTTGGAGCTTTCTAGAGCGCTTTCCGCGTGCTCGTTCTTGTCCGATAGAAACATTGACCGCCACAGCGAGAATGAGGTGCCAACCAGGGCTCTGGCATAGCTTTGCAGAGGCTCAGCAGCCACTTTGTGCGTTACGAGCATCCCATACAGTTTGGATGAAACGCGCTGATGTAGCGACCTTTGCTGAACCAGCCATTCCACATGTTCTGGGGTTGGTAATTGCTTTTTCTTTGAGCTACCCATCTTTTTCGTTTGCTCTAGTAACTGGTTTTTGGGGACGACCACGCGGTCTCTGCACCGTCTCGAGAATCCACTTTAGAGCAGCCCCTCACGTTGCGCCGCCGCTTCACCGCTTAGCAATTCCTCATCCGATTTGGTCATAGGAGGACTATAGATGCGTTTCATTCCAGAGGCGTTCCAGGGGCCAATCGGCAATTTGATTATTGTGCATGGTATGTTGGATCATCAACTAACTCAGGCAATTTGGCGGATTGCAAATATACCAGACCGCCAATTAGGCAATTGCTTCATCAGTTTTGTCAGAGACTTTGAAGCCAAAATTGATTTGTTCTCGCAACTGTCTCGGCTGCGCTTCAGCGGACACACCCAGGTCAATGATTTAGTGACCGCCTTAGTCAGAGACATGGATAAGCAAAACGAAATGAGAAACCGTCTGGTGCACGGCACTTTTGGCCATTGGACACAAAATACTCTGACAGGCGAAATTGCCATTTCTTCTTTAAAACCCAAGCCACGCGCTGAAGAATATGTTGTGCGCTCCTTCTCCTACACGACAACGCAAATTGTGGCTCTCGCCCATGACATCGCGGAGACAATCGGCACGCTAACACTGCTCAATAGTGAGATTGTGGCGGTGAACAATCGAATGTTGCCAGAAGGGATGCAGCTAAAATTGCTTCCACAATCTCTTCTGACGAGCCCACCGCCCAATCCAATCAATAAAGCGGAGGCAACCCTGCCTCAACCCTCTCCCGCGTAAACTCAGTTCCGTTGCTTTCTATCGCGCCCATGGCGCGTTGCGATTTCTGGCGGACCAGTAGAAAATTCTTAGTTACACGCTTCGAGACTCCGCCTGGGGTCGTATGGCCTGTTCCCCGCCATCAAGGACGCGTCCCCCAGAACATGTGACGGAAAAAGATGATTAGGAATATAGTCCTTTAATTCCTATTCTTCCGTCCCCATATCCGTCCTGCCGGAGCCTGAGAGGGGACGTTGTCGACCGTCTTCAACGAGGCTCCGGCCGGCGTCCGCGCCTTTTCGGGACTTAACGGCCCCGGAAAAAATCGTCGTGCAGGGCTCAGCAAACCCCGCGCGGGGAGGTGACGGAGGCAGCCCGCGTCCAAACCCTGCACGAGTCCTTCAGAAAGGCGGGTGCAGGCCGGCGCTGGCCGCTTGTTCCGGGTGACCGAGGGTATCCACTCCTCCGGCATCCGCCTTGGAGACCGGCGAGAACCGGCCCCGAGGAAAAGAATATGCGGACGCGGGTCGCCCAAAACCGCCGGGCGTGAGGGGTTCGCAAGGGCTTCTCCTCCCTACCGGCTTGGCCCGCCCGAACGGGCGCCTCACGCCGTCCCCCTCGCCCGCCACGCGCACGCGTCTGGCGGAAAACTCGCCGCTTGGCCGAAACGCCGCAGGCCGGGCGCGATAATTGTGCATTGCCGAACACCCATGTTGCAGCGCAATGTAAGGGGCGCTCCGTCACAGGCGGTTTCCATGGCCGAACGGCATCTGACCCTCGTCTCCGTGCACCCGCCCAGTGCGCACAGCCGCGAGACGGTGCGTCTCTTGGGGCGCCAGCTTGGCGATGTCATCCGCGAACAGCACGGCCAAAGCGCCTTCGACCGCGTGGAAGAGGTGCGCCGCCACGTCGTCAACGAGCACCGCCAGGGCCGTTCGGCGGTGACCCTGATCCGCCAGCTGAGCCATTTGTCGAACCGCGATCTCACCATCCTGATCCGTGGCTTTTCGGTGTTTTCGCAGCTGGCCAACATCGCCGACGATTACATCGCGCGCTGCAAGGCCGATGCCGAAGACGAAGACCCGCTGGATCAGCTGAAATCCATGCACGGCATGACGCCCGAAACGATCTATGGCTATTTGCGCGGCAGCCAGATCGTTCCGGTGATCACGGCCCATCCCACCGAAGTGCGGCGCGAAAGCGTGATCAATCGCGAAACCGCCATCGCCGATCTGCTGCCGCTGTATCACCATTACGCCGGCAACAAAATCAAGCGCGCCGAAATTGAAACCCAGCTGAAGCGCGAAATCCGCACGCTGTGGCAGACGCGCATGCTGCGTCCCGAACGCATCCGCGTCACCGACGAAATCAACTATGCCGCCTCCATCATGGCGCGCACCTTCGTGCCGCAATTGCCGGTGGTGAAGCGCAAAATGGCGTCGGTGTTCGGTCTTCAGGGGCCGCTACCGCCATCTTTGCGCGTCGGATCGTGGGTGGGCGGCGACCGCGACGGCAATCCCAATGTCACCGCGCAGACGCTGGATTATTCGGTGCGCCATTTGGCGGCGCTGATCTTCGATCATTATCTGGAACAGATGTACCGGCTGGGCGGGGAACTGTCGCTGTCCGATGAGCTGGTGCCGGTGAGCAAAGCGCTGACGGCGATGGCCGCGAACGGGCCGCACACATCGGTGCACAAGGCCGACGAGCCTTATCGCCAGGCGCTGACGCATATCTATGCGCGGCTGGCGGCGGCGCGCAAAGCCCTGCTGGGACGCGGCCCCGCGCGCGCGGCGCGGCGGGAGGAGGAGCCGTACAAATCGGCCGACGAATTGGCGCGCGATCTGAACGTGATCGCGGATTCGCTGGTGCACAATGGCAGCGCCGATCTGGCCGACGGGCGGTTGGCCGAATTGCGCGAAGCGGTGGCGAGCTTCGGCTTTCATCTTGCGGTGATGGACTTGCGCCAAAACTCGGCGGTGCATGAACGCGTCGTCGGCGAGCTTCTGCGCGAAGCGGCGGTCTGCACCAATTACACGGAACTGCCGGAAGCCGAGCGCGTGGCCTTGCTGGTGAAAGAGCTGAGCAATCCGCGCCTGCTGCGCACGCCCTATCGCGCCTATTCGGAAGAAACCGCGAAAGAACTCGCCATTGTCGACATGGCCGCGCAGCTGCGCGGGCTGTTCGGCAAATCCGCGGTGGAGAATTACGTCATCTCCATGGCCCAGAGCGTCTCCGACATTCTGGAAGTGGCGATCATGCTGAAGGAAGCGGGCCTGTTCGTTCCCGGCAACAAACCGCAAGCGGCGCTGCGCATCGTTCCGCTGTTCGAGACTATCGAGGATTTGCGCGGCAGTGCCCGCATCATGGAATCCTATTTCGACCTGCCCTTGGCGCGCGGCATTCTGGCCGGCCAGGACAACACCCAGGAAGTGATGATCGGCTATTCCGACAGCAACAAGGATGGCGGCTATGTCACCTCGAATTGGGAAATCCGTTCGGCGCTGGTGCGGCTGATCGCGCTCGCCAAGTCGCGGGGTCTGCGTCTGCGCTTCTTCCACGGGCGCGGCGGTTCGGTGGGACGCGGCGGCGGGCCAAGCTTCGAGGCGACGCGCGCCTTTCCCACCGGCGCGGTGGCGGGCGGCATTCGCGTCACCGAACAGGGCGAAGTGATGGCGAGCAAATATGGCCATCCCGATGTTGGCCGGCGCACGCTGGAACGGATGCTCGCCGCCACGCTGCTGGCGGAAATGGACCCGGAAGCCGATGGCGCCGATGCGGCGCTGACCGCCACATTCGAAGCGTTCAGCGCCGAAGCCTATCGCGCCTATCGCGCGCTGGTGTACGAGACGCCGGGCTTCGAAACCTATTTCCGCCAATCCACGCCACTGCCGGAAATCTCCGATCTGAAGATCGGCAGCCGGCCGTCATCGCGCAAGAATTCCACCCGCATCGAAGATCTGCGTGCGATCCCCTGGGTCTTCAGCTGGTCGCAGGCGCGCGCCATGCTGCCCGGCTGGTACGGCTTTGGCGCCGCCGCGGCGAAGATGAACGAGATGGGGCGCGGCGAGGAGCTGACGGCGCTCTATGCGCAATCGCGATTTTTCCGCACGGTGATCTCCAATCTTGAAATGGTGCTGGCCAAGACCGATCTGGATATTGCGCGGCATTACGCCGATCTGGTGGAGGATCAGGACATGGCCGCCGCGATCTTCGCGCGGATCGAAGCGGAATATAATGCAACCCAGGAGATCGTGCTGGCTTTGACGGGGCAGAAGAGCCTCTTGGAGAACAATCCGTCGCTGGCGGAATCCATCCGGCTCAGGCTTCCCTATATCGATGCGCTCAATCTCTTGCAGCTCGATCTCTTGCGCCGCCGCCGCTCGGGCATGGACGAGCCCGAAACCATCGCCGCGATCCACATGTCGATCAACGGCGTCTCGGCGGGCCTGCGCAACAGCGGCTGATGATTGACGCGCATAGGTCATGCGCATAGCCTATGCGCATGACGAAGGAGATGGACGACCCGCCAAAACCGTTCCGCCACGCGCCCGGCAAATCGCGTCCCAAGCGCGCGGTGAATCTATCGGTGGACGCGGAAATCCTCGCCGCCGCGAAAGCGCTCGGCATCAACCTGTCGCAAGTGCTCGAGGACGAGCTGCGCAAACGCACCCGCGATGCGCGCGAGGCGAAATGGCGGGAAGAGAACCGGGGTTCCGTGGAATCCTATAATCAGCTTATCGAACGCGCCGGCGTGTTCGGCGAAGAATTCCAGGACTGGGATGATTCGACAGTTTGACGTCTATCCCAATCCGAGCCGTCGCGGGCTGGAGGAACGCCCTTATCTCGTCACGATCCAGGCAGGATTTTGGGATGACATGCTCACGCG
>DATARE010000338.1:0-15044 GCA_036264295.1 Micropepsaceae bacterium
CGCGTGACTTCGGCCGCGAACGCCGACAGCTGCTCGACCATCTTGTTCATCACGTCTTTGATCTGCAGGATCTCGCCCCGGACGTCCACGGTGATCTTGCGCGAGAGATCGCCGCCGGCGATCGCGGTCGCAACTTCCGCGATATTGCGCACCTGGGCCGTCAGGTTGCCCGCCATCGAGTTCACGCTGTCGGTCAGGTCCTTCCACGTGCCGGCAACGCCCTTGACCTTCGCCTGACCGCCGAGCTTGCCTTCGGTACCCACTTCGCGTGCGACGCGCGTCACTTCGCCCGCGAACGCATTGAGCTGATCGACCATCGTGTTGATGGTGTTCTTCAGTTCGAGAATTTCCCCGCGCACGTCCACGGTGATCTTCTTGGACAGGTCGCCTGTAGCCACCGCGGTAGTCACTTCGGCGATATTGCGCACCTGGCCAGTCAAGTTCGCGGCCATCAGGTTCACGTTATCGGTCAAATCCTTCCACGTGCCGGCGACGCCGCGCACATTGGCCTGGCCGCCGAGCTTGCCTTCGGTGCCCACTTCGCGGGCCACGCGCGTCACTTCGGAAGCAAACGAGTTCAGCTGGTCCACCATCGTGTTGATGGTCGATTTCAGCTCCAGCACCTCGCCCTTCACGTCCACGGTGATCTTCTTGGACAAGTCGCCATTGGCCACGGCGGTCGACACTTCGGCGATGTTGCGCACCTGATTGGTCAGGTTCGCGGCCATCATGTTCACGTTGTCGGTGAGGTCCTTCCAGGTGCCGGCCACGCCCTTCACCTTGGCCTGACCGCCGAGCTTGCCTTCGGTACCCACTTCGCGCGCCACGCGGGTCACTTCCGACACGAAGGACCCCAGCTGGCCAACCATGGTGTTCACCACCTTGCCGATGCGCAGGAATTCGCCGCGCAGCGGGCGCCCTTCGATCTCCAGATTCATCGTCTGGGAGAGGTCGCCGCGGGCGACGGCGCCGATCACGCGCGCCATTTCCGAAGTCGGTTGCACCAGGTCGGCGATGAGATTGTTCACGGTCTCGACGTTCGACGCCCACGATCCCGTCGCATTGGGCAGCTTCGCGCGGTGGCCGATCTTGCCGTCCTTGCCCACCACATCGCCCAGGCGCTCGAATTCCTTCGTCAGCCTTTCGTTCAGCTCGACCACATCGTTGAACGCTTCGCCGATTTCGCCATCGAGGCCGGTCAGGCCGATCGGCAGACGCACCGAAAAATCGCCTTTGCGGAAGGCTCTTAACGCCGCCAGCAATTGATAGCGGTCGAGCGTAGCAGGTGCCGTGGTGACCGTGGCCGATGCTGCTTTAGCCATTCATGACTCCTTGGGTCCGTGTAAAAGCGCGCGAAAACTGCCGGAGAACGGCCACCATAGCGCGGGGGACGCAGGGCAAGCCGGCAGGGATCGGACATTTGCGTCCGCCCGATCGCTCCTAAGGCGATGAATCCTTAGCAGAGCCCGCCTTCCAATCCCCAGTCGAATCCCCTCGCACGCCGGGCAGCCCGCCCGTAAACCCTCAAACGCGGTTGCGAACAGAAGGTTCCGCGGAAGTTCCGCGTGTGAAGAAAATTTTTGTCACAAGCTGAGACTCGGCGGGGGTGACGTGATGAGAAAGGGCGCTCTCCAAAACATCCAAAACCTTTCCGCCCGGCCGCGCCTTCGCACCGCAAGAAAGCCGGAACAATTCCTGCCATGACAAGTTACTCCCCTGAGACGGGAAGGAGAATCGATCATGCCCACAGCAAGCGGACATACCTCCGCGATCCTGGCCTCCAAGGTCAAAGGGACCGCGGTCTACAACAATGGCGGCGAGAAGATCGGTACGGTAGAGGACCTTGTCCTGGACAAGATGTCGAACAACATCATGTTTGCCGTGCTCGGCTCCGGCGGCGTGCTCGGAATGGGCGAAAAATACCGCCCGATCCCGTGGTCGGTTCTGGATTACGACCAGGAAAAGGGCGGCTACGTCGTGCCGCTCGACAAGACAATGATCCAGGATGCGCCTGCCTATCGCATGGAAGATTTGACGCGCGCCGACGGCAACGACGCCATCCGCGCGGAGACCTTCAGCTATTACCACGCACCTCAATATTGGTGAGCCATCTTCCCGAGGCGCCTCGATGCGCCTTTTGCCAAACGCCTTCCGGATCATTCCGGAAGGCGTTTTCGTCTTCCGGGAACGCAGCTTTTGGGCTCGCGTTGTTCAGACGACAAATCCCAGAGGAGAACGAGATGTTACGATGGGCTGCCATTTTTCTGATCATCGGGCTGGTTGCGGGATTGCTTGGATTCACCGGCGTTGCCGGCGCTTCGATCGGGATCGCGAAGGTTTTGTTCTTCATTTTCCTGGCGATGTTCGTGGTGTTCCTGGTGCTCGGTTTGACGGTGTTTCGCGCCGTCAGCGGTCCGCGATAAAGCGACAGGGCGCGCGAAACTTGCGGGGCCGCGACACGGCCTCGCAATTTTTGCATGCCTAAGCCGTTTTGTGAGGTTCGAAGCGCCGCAGGAACAGCGGGTAGGCGTACCAAAGCCCCAGCAGAAGAACAAAAATTCCGAGCCCGGCCGCACGCGCCATCATGGCATCGCCGAGCAGCTTGGCGGCCGCGACATAGACATCGAGCGCCATGCCAAGCGCGAGCGGAAACAGAGCAACCGTTACCAGCCGTGAGCCGATATCGTAGAAACGCTCGCTGTCGGTGCCGTTGAAGGCGATCCGGTGAAATGCAGCCGGCGCGATCAGCAGAATGACCGTTATGGCAATCGCACCGAGCGCCACCGCGTGCAGCAATTGCGATTGCCTGGGCAGCCGGTCGAAGGCCTGCGTCAGCATGGCAAGAAGCTGGAAGGCGAGGAGCGCCTGCGCGCCCGGAAGCACGACCCGCGCCTCTGTCAGCATCTGCTCGATGCGGACGGAAATGGAAACCTGTTTGCGCAATTCGCGAGCCATAGCGGTTTTCACCAGCGCCTTGTCGCGGCTGAGAAACTCCAGCCCGTACCAGAAGATCAGCGCCGTTACCCAACAGAACGCGGCAATCGCCCATCCGGCCGTCTCACCCAGAAGCCTGGCCATGACGATATAGACATCGATGGCAAAGCTGAGGCTGAAGGGCAAAAGCGCCAGGCCCGCGAAAACCGCCGTTGTGCGGAACAGCCCGGAATCGAGGGTGCCGCGATTGGCGAGGCGGTGGCGCGCCGACGGCCCGATCAGGAGCCCAATCGTGAGGGTCATCAAGAGGAGCCCGGCCGCATCCAGGGTTTTCGCAGTCGCCGAAACGGTATCGAAGGCCGTCTGGAAGATGCCGTTGAACTGAAAACCAAAAAATATCTGCGAACCCAGCATCAGAAGACGGGTCTCATCGAGCGCAGTCTTGAACTTCTTCTCCGTGCTCATAGGGGCCAAGCGGCGGCGTACAATTCCGTACAAAAATGAGCGCCGCAATCGGATGCGGCGCTCATCCCTTGCCGCCGAGCGCTATTCCTCGCCCATCAATTCCATTTTGCGCTCTTTCAATTCCTCGCCCAGCTCTTCCAGATCCAGGCGGGTCTTTTTGATCTTCGGGAAGATTTGGCCTTCCTCTTCCTTGACGTGATGATTGACGTACTCGCACAGAACCTTGACCTTGGCGTCGTACATGTCGTCGCGGGGATCGGCGTCCTGGAGCTGCTCGACGAGGCTCTTGATCGAAGCATGTTCGACTTCGGCCTCATCGATCAGGTCTTCGCCTTTTTCGGCCAGAGCGTCGCGGGCGGCCGGATAAAAGATCTCTTCCTCGATCTCGGCGTGAACCGTCAGCGCCTTGCAGATCTGCTCCACGATGTCGGCCTTCTGCGAGCCGCCGTCCTTCGATTTCATGAATTGCTTGAACAGCGCTTCCACTTCGTCGTGGTCGTTCATCAGCAATTTGATGGCGTCTTGCTGCTTGCTCGAAGTCTTGGATTTCGTCTTGCCGGCTGTCCGCCCTTTTGTCTGCGTGCTTGTTCCCAATGGCATGATGGTCTCCTCGAAATGAATGGATAGAGGGCGCGGCATGGGCCCTTATGGGAATCAGCGGCATGGACCGCCTTTGGTTCCGCTGGAGGAGGCTTTTTTCTGTTGGAAAGCGGTTCAGTGGAAATTGCGGCCGCCGGGCATGACGCGGGCCGCATCCGAAGGCAGCGTGAATCGTGGCTGGGTTTGAGAACCCGGCACTTCCTCGTTCGATAAAAGCTCCAGCAGCGGCGTTAAATCGTCCAGCCTTTCGGCCAGGATATGGACCACCTTGGATTCGTTCTGCACCTTGCCGGTGGCCGCCACCAGCCGCGCGCCCATTACGATGCCGCGGAATTTCTCGAACACCGGCGGCCAGACAATGATGTTGGCGATGCCGGTTTCATCTTCCACGGTCATGAAGATGCTCTGCGCGCTGCCCGGCCGCTGGCGCACCAGCACGAGACCCGCGACCGTGACCCGCCGTCCCGACGCCATCTCGGGAAGCTGTTCGCATCTAAGAATGCGTTTGGCGGCCAGCGTTTCGCGCAGGAACGCCAGCGGATGCGCCTTCACCGAAAGCTGCAGATGGCGATAATCCTCGATCACCTGTTCGCCCGGCGGCATGGACGGCAGCCCCGCATCCGGTTCGCGGTCCGGCAATTCAGCGCGTGCGAACAAAGGCAAATCGTCCTTGTCGCCGGTGCGCCGGAGCGCGCGCAGCGCCCAGAGGGCTTCGCGCCGGTTAAGCCCAAGCGAACCGAAAGCATCGGCCTCTGCCAGACGCCGCAGCACGGCAGGAGAAAGCCCGGTGCGCAGCCAGAAATCGCGCAGCGACGAAAACCCGCTCGTCCGCGCTGCCATAATGGTCTTCGCATCATTTTCCGAAAAACCCACGATCTGGCGAAAGCCAAGCCGCATAGCATGGTGGGTCCGGATGTCCTTTTCCATTGCCGCATGACGGATATGAACTTCAAGGGCCGCCGGCGTGCCGGGTTCAAGCGTGCAATCCCAATCCGAGAACCCGACATCCACGGGGCGGATCTCCACGCCGTGATCGGCCGCATCGCGCACGATCTGGGCGGGCGCATAAAACCCCATCGGCTGGCTGTTCAGCAGCGCGGCGGCGAAGACATCGGGATAATGGCATTTGATCCAGGCCGAGGCGTAGACCAGCAGCGCGAAACTCGCCGCATGGCTTTCGGGAAAACCATATTCGCCGAAGCCTTCGATCTGACGAAAACAGCCTTCGGCAAATTCGCGCGGATAGCCGCGCGCGCTCATATTGTTCACGAATTTCTCGCGGAACGTCTGGATGGTGCCGACCCGGCGGAACGTCGCCATGGCGCGGCGCAGACGGTCGGCTTCGGCGGGCGCGAATTTCGCCGCCTCGATGGCGACGCGCATCGCCTGTTCCTGGAACAGCGGCACGCCCAGCGTCTTCTCCATCACCTTTTTCAATTCGTCGGGCGGCCCATGTTCGGGCGCCGGCGCGTAATAGGTCACCGGCTCCTTTCCTTCGCGCCGCCGCAAATAGGGGTGCACCATGTCGCCCTGAATGGGGCCTGGCCGCACGATCGCGACTTCGATGACGAGATCGTAGAATTCCTTCGGCTTCAGCCGCGGCAGCATGGACATTTGCGCCCAGCTTTCGACCTGGAACACGCCGATGGAATCGGCGCGGGAGAGCATGTCGTAAACCGGCTTTTCCTCCTTGGGCATGCTCGCCGTCGAAAGCGGCTGGCCATAATGGCGCTCCACCAGCCCATAGCCGCGGCGCAGACACGACAACATGCCCAGGCCCAGAAGATCGACTTTGAGAATCTTCAGCGCGTCGATGTCGTCCTTGTTCCATTCGATGACGGTGCGCTCGTCCATCGCCGCGTTCTCGATGGGAACGATCTCGTCCAACCGGCCTTCGGTGATGACGAAGCCGCCGACATGCTGGGACAGATGCCGCGGGAAATCGATCAGTTCATCGGCCAAAGCCAGCACGCGCGCCAGCCGCGGTTCCTTGGGATCGAGCCCCACGCTTTTGGCATCTCTTTCCGCCACACCGGAAGGCGACCAACCCCACAACGTGCGCGCCAGCGATGCGGTGACATCTTCGGACAGGCCGAACACCTTGCCCACTTCGCGGATGGCGCTGCGGCCGCGATAACAGATGGTGGTGGCGGTCAGCGCGGCGCGTTCGCGGCCATATTTGCCGTAGACATATTGCAGCACCTCTTCGCGCCGCTCATGTTCGAAATCGATGTCGATATCGGGCGGTTCGTTGCGGTCGGCCGAGATGAATCGCTCGAACAGAAGTTCGGTCATCATCGGGTCCACCTCGGTAATGCCAAGGCAATAGCAGAGCGAGGAATTGGCCGCCGAGCCGCGCCCCTGGCACAGGATGCCTTGCGATTTGGCGAAGCGCACAATGTCGTGGACGGTCAGAAAATAGGGCGCGTAATGCAGCTCCGCGACCAGCTTCAATTCATAGGCGAGCGCGTGGCGGATCTTGTCCGGAATCGTTTCGGGGTAACGCTTGCGCGCGCCTTCCTCGGCGAAGGCAGCGAGCGCGTCCTGGGGCGTGGCGAACCCTTCGCGCGTTTCCAGCGGATAGGATGGCCTGAGCTCGTCGAGCGAAAACCGGCAGGCTTGCGCGAAGGCCTCCGTTTCTTCCACCGCTTCGGGATGGCGGCGGAAAAGGCGCAGCATCTCTTCAGGCGATTTCAGATGGCGTTCGGCATTGGCGGCAAGGCGCTTGCCGGCGGCATCGAGCGTCAGATGCTCGCGGATGCAGGTCACGACATCCTGCAAAGGGCGGCGGTCGGGATGATGATAGAGCACATCATTGGTGGCGATGAGCGGCACCTTGGCTTCGGCAGCAAGGGCGCCCAGCCGTTCCAGGCGGCGCGCATCGTCGCCGCGATAGAGCATGGACGCCGCCAGCCAAAGTTTCGTCCCCGCCGCTTCGCGCAAGCAACGGATAACATCGACAATAGATTTCCCACCCTCCCCTTGAGGGAGGGTCGAATGCGGCGGAGCCCGTTTTGTCCGCCGAAGCTCGGAGAGCGAAGGCGGAAGGGCGACGACGGATTCGGGGAGGGGATTTTTCTCGACATCTCCCCTCCCCGAAATTTCTCGCCGGCGCTCGAAATTTCGACCCTCCCTCAAGGAGAGGGTGGGAGAAGGCGGCATCACGATCAAATGCAGGCCCTTGGCGTAGTCGAGAAGATCGGCCAGGAAAAGCGCACAAGCACCTTTTTCGGCGCGGCGTTTCCCTCGCGTGAGCAGCCGCGTCAGATTGGACCAGCCGGCAAGGCAATGCGGATAGCTTAGAATATCCGGCGTGCCATCGGCGAAAACCAGCCGCACGCCGGGAAGAAATTGCAGTTCGTGTTCCTTGGCGACGCTGTGCGCGCGTACCAATCCGGCGACGCTGTTGCGGTCGGCAAGACCAAACGCGCAATGGCCGAGCGATTTTGCCTGCACCGCCAATTCTTCGGGATGCGAACCGCCGCGCAGGAAAGAGAAATTGCTGGTTACCGCCAGCTCGGCATAGCTGCTCACGGCAGAAATCCGTGGCAGAACCAGCGCGGGCTGCCGGTTTCGCTGTACAGCCCATCGCGATAGAGCCAGAGCCGCACGCCGCTTTCCGTTTCCACGCGAAAATAATCGCGCGTGAGCGCGCCATGCTTGCCGTCGCGCCACCAGGGCATGGCGATGCGTTCCGGCCCTTCGACGCGGGCCACCTCATGGGCCATGCGCCGCCAGCGGAATTTCACCGGCGGGCCATCGGGAATTTCGGCGATGGCATCGATGACTTCGGGCCGCTCGAACAGCCGGATGGGCCGCACAGACGACAGCGCATCGTGGTTTCGCGATTGTTCTGCGCTGTGAGACTTAGGGGCAAATTCCGCGGCGCTGGCGGCGGGAATGGAAACGCTTGCCTGCTCCGGCACATGGGTGTCCTGGGCCGCCAGCCGCAGCACCCGCGCCTCCCCCAACCGCGCGGAAAGACGGTCGATCAAATGCGCACATTCGGGACCATCTTCGCCCGCGCTCAGATCGGTTTGCGCCGGCGCGCGCGCTTCGGTTTCCAGTACGCAAACCCGGACCCGGTCGATGCCGAATTCATTGTCCCATTGCGTCAACCCAAATTTGTCCGTGAACAGACGATGCAGCCGGATGCTCTCGCGCAACGGCCGGCTGGTGCCGATTTCGAGATGCAAACACTTGCCATCGACGCCGAAAAACGCGGCACGCAGGCGGCGCGCACCCTGCCCGCGTTTCTCCAGCAAGGCGCATAGCCGTTCCAGCAAAGGCAGCAGCACGGCGAGCAAATCCTCATCGCGCATCAAGGGCTCGGGAAAGCCCTGCTCCACGCTCAAGGGCGCCACCGTGGTGCGCGGGGTAATGGGTTCTTCTTCGCAGCCCAAGGCCTGATCCAGCCGCCGCATCAGCGCAGCGCCGAACCGCGCGACCAGCGGCCCGCGCGGCCTGTCCATGATGTCGCGAACCGTTTTGAGGCCAAGCTGAACCAGCCCGCCGCGAATTTCGGCGGGAAGACGCAAGGCCCCCAGCGGCAGCGATGCCAAGGCCTCACGCGTTTGCTCCGATGGCACAATCGCCGTCTTGCCGTAATGCGCCGCCGCCCAGGCCGCCCCCACCGTGGCCGCGATCCCGATGCGCGCGTGAAACCCGAAACCCGCAAAGCGCTTCACCGCATCGCGGGCCAGCGCCGCCTCCCCGCCGAACAGATGCGCGACACCGGTGATGTCGAACAGCAGCCCGTCGGGTGCATCGAGACCCACCAGCGGCGTATAGCGTTCGCACCAATCGGCAAGCTGGGTAAGCCGATGCGCCGCTTCGTCGGGCGCGTCTTCCGCCCAATCGAGCGCGGGATATATTGCGCAGGCATCGGCAAAACTCATATTCGCGCGCAAGCCCATGCGGGCCGCCGCATCGTTCACGGCAACGAGCCGCCGCGCATTCTTGACCGCGCCGACGATCGCGAGAGGCGACTCAGCCGAGGCCCGCGACCGCCGCGTCACCAAATCGGTCGAAAACCGGCGCAGCCACAGCGCGAGATACCGCCGGGATGAAACAGGCTCCATGATGATCCCACTGCAAAATCCAATTGCCGCAGGGCCCGCGCCGATTCTTCGTCAGGGCAAGAGAAAAACCGGTGCGGCCCAATCCCCCAAAGCCATCGCCCGCGCCCGGCGCAGCGGCGACCTGCCAGCGCGTAGCCGCCGCGCTGGGTTCGCCGAACGCATATTGACGAAGCAATAGCGCAAGAGCCCCGCCCTTCTGGGCCGCCAGCGAAAGCCGCCGCGTGGCGGTGAGATCGGCGGCTTCTCCATGCTGCGCGAGTTCGCCGATGATTGCCGTCAGCCCGCGCGTCTTCAGCGCCTCTTCCATCGCCCACAACCCATCGCGCGGGGTTGCGGCGCGCACGACAAGCAGCCGCGTGGGGTCGAGCCCGAAATCATCGCAGCCCAGCCCGTAAAGCGCGCCCGCTTCGAGGGCGGCGAAATCCTGCTGCACGAAGACAATGGTGCCGCCACGAAGGGGAGCGGTCAGCGCCAGCGCCAGCGCGAAGCCCAGAGCCGCACCGGCATGCGGTGGAGCCGCCGGCACGATCTCATGCAGTTCCGAGAGCGCGAGCCCGCCCCGGAGGACCCTGTCAGGAGCACCTAGGGAGAGGTTCGTATTGCCTTGATCGTCTTTCCCCCCACCCCTAACCCCTCCCCGCGCCGGGGGAGGGGAATCACGGTTACACCTCCCCCAACGCGGGGAGGTCGGCTCGGCCGGTCTTATGCCGGACGAGCCGGGTGGGGGGAGTGAAGGAAACACTGCCGCCATAACCTCTTTACTTTGCTGCATTTTCTATTTTATGTTCTTATTTCGTTCTTATTGATTCCGCGACTCCCCGCCGGAGTCAAGCCGCCGTTTTCGGAACCATTGGGGACAGCTCTTCTTATTTTCCGCATGGATGCGCCCAGCCCCCGCACGCTGACCGGCCTGCGCAAAGCAGAAAGCCAGTGCACGCGCTGTCCGCTCTATCTGCCGGCGACCCAAGTCGTCCCCGGCGAAGGGCCGGAGCACGCCCCCGTGATGATGGTCGGCGAACAGCCCGGCAATGACGAAGATCTTGCCGGCCATCCCTTTGTCGGTCCGGCGGGACGCATGCTGGACCGCGCCATCGCCGATGCCGGTCTCGACCGCAAGCAGATCTTCGTCACCAACGCGGTGAAGCATTTCAAATTCGAGCCGCGCGGCAAGCGCCGCCTGCACAAGCGCCCCAACGCCTATGAGATCGAGCGCTGCAAATGGTGGAACGATATCGAGCGCGCGCTGGTGAAGCCGCAACTGGTCGTCGCACTTGGCGCCACCGCCGCGCGCAGCCTGATGGGCAAGACCGTTACCATCAACAAATTGCGCGGCCAGATCTCGACCCTGGAGGACGGCGCGAAGCTGATCGTCACCATCCATCCCTCGTCACTGCTGCGCGTTCCCGACCCTGAGGACAAAAAGCGCCAATATCAAAGTCTGGTCGACGATCTGCGCCTCTGCACCAAGGTCCTGCGCGCGGCCTGAAGTTCAGGCGGCGAAAGCGCGCGAAATCAGCCTCTGCGCATCGTCCTGGATTTGCTTCAGGTGCTCCGCGCTGCGGAAGCTTTCGGCGTAGATCTTGTAAACCTCTTCCGTGCCCGACGGCCGCGCGGCAAACCAGCCGCTTTTCGTGCTCACCTTGATTCCGCCGAGCGGCGCATTGTTGCCGGGCGCCACCGAACGCATCGTCTCGATAGGCTCCCCGGCCAGCTCTTTCGCGCCCAGCTTCTCGGGGGTCAGGTTCTTCAAGACCGTTTTCTGCTGCGCGGTCGCAGGCGCATCGATGCGCTCGTAAAAAGAGGGCCCGAGTTCCGCGGTCATGCGCTCGTAAAGCTCGCCGGGATCGCGTCCCGCCCGCGCCGTGATCTCGGCCGCGAGAAGCCCCAGAATGATCCCGTCCTTGTCGGTGGTCCACACGCCGCCATCCCAACGCAGGAACGACGCGCCCGCACTTTCCTCGCCGCCGAAGCCCATCGTGCCGCCGAGCAATCCATCGACGAACCATTTGAAGCCGACGGGCACTTCCACCAGCTTGCGCCCCAGTTTCGCCGCGACACGGTCGATCATGCCGCTGCTCACCGCGGTCTTGCCGATGACAAGATCGTCCCGCCAGCCGGCACGATTCTGATAGAGATAGGAAATCGCAACGGCGAGATAATAATTCGGATTCATCAGCCCGCTGGAACGGCACACAATGCCGTGACGGTCCGCGTCGGTGTCGTTGGCAAAGGCAACGTCGAAACCCCAGCGCATCGCGATCAACCGCGTCATGGCATAGGGCGAGGAGCAATCCATCCGGATCTTGCCGTCCCAATCGGCCGTCATGAACCGGAAGGTGGGATCGACTTCGGTGTTCACCACGGTTGCGGCGATGCCATAGCGGTCGATGACCGGCTCCCAGACATGGATGCTCGACCCACCCAAGGGATCGATCCCGATCTTCACGCCGGCGGCACGAATGGCCTCCATGTCGAGCACATTCTCGAGATCGCTCACATAGAGACCGATATAATCATGGGCGTGCATGCAATCGGCCTTGCGCGCTCGCGGATAGGGCATGCGTTTCACGCCCTGAAGACCGTTCGCCAGAAATTCATTGGCGGTGCGCTGAATCCAATCGGTCGCCGCCACATCGGCGGGGCCGCCATTGGGCGGATTGTATTTGAAGCCGCCATCGTCCGGCGGGTTGTGCGACGGTGTGATGACAATGCCGTCGGCCAATCCGCTTTGCCTGTTGCGGTTATAAATGAGGATCGCATGCGAGATCAGCGGCGTCGGCGTATAGCTTCCCTTCGCATCCAGCATGGTGGTGACATTGTTCGCCGCCAGGACTTCGACGGCGCTTGCCAGCGCGGCCTCGGAGAGCGCATGCGTGTCGATGCCCATGAACAGCGGCCCGTCGATTCCATTCTGCTGGCGGTAGAGACAGATCGCCTGGGTTGTGGCCAGGATATGGGCCTCGTTAAACGCCGTATCGAACGCCGAGCCGCGATGGCCGGACGTGCCGAAGCTGACGCGTTGCGTGGGAATGGCGGGATCGGGGATTTGCGTGAAATAGGCCGTCATCAGGCGCGGCACATTCACCAGCATTGCAGGAGACACGGGTTTCCCCGCGAGCGGATTGATAGTGCCAGCCATGAAACGGCCCCTCTCACACGCGATGTTGTTACGCGGCAGCCTAAAGGATTTTTGGCTCAAACGAAGGAGCGAAAACGCACAGCTGCGTCCGCGGTTCCTCCGATCCACTCTTGCCATTCCAGAATTAAACCGCTGTCATGCGGTGTTGCGCGCCACCGGCATGGTAGGTTCAAATGAACCCGCCGGCATCATTCGCCCTCAGAAGGATCGGTCCCCGTGAATCCGCTTCATTTGCTGCATGAACAAGGTCAGGCCATATGGCTCGACTTCCTGGCGCGCCGCTTCGTCGTGGAAGGCGGATTGAAACGGCTCGTTCAGGACGATGACGTCACCGGCGTCACCTCCAATCCGTCCATCTTCAAGAAGGCCATCGCCGGAAGCAGCGATTATGATTCATCGCTGAACGCGGTGGTGAAGGATGCCGATTGCGATGTGATGGCGCTGTATGAATCGCTGGCCGTTGCCGACATCCAGACTGCCGCCGATGTTCTGCTCCCCGTCTATCGCGCAACCAACCGGGCCGACGGTTTCGTCAGCCTTGAGGTGTCGCCCTATCTCGCGCATGACACGGCCGCGACCATCGCCGAGGCGCGGCGGCTGTGGAAAGAAGTGGGCCGCGAGAATGTGATGATAAAGGTGCCCGCAACGGACGCCGGTATTCCGGCGATTTGCCAGCTTCTTGGCGAAGGCATCAATATCAACATTACGCTGCTGTTCGCGCGCGCCGCCTATCGCGAAGTCGTGGAGGCCTATCTCTCCGGGCTGGAGACATTCCTCGCCGGCGGCGGCGATGCCACCAGGCTTTCCAGCGTGGCGAGCTTCTTCGTCAGCCGCATCGACGTTGCGGTGGACCGCTTGATCGAAGAGCAGTTGAAGAAGACGCCCGCCGGAGCGGAGGCGGATTCACTGGGCGCCTTGCGCGGCAAGATCGCCATCGCCAATGCGAAGCTCGCCTATCAGGATTACAAGCGCCTGTTCGCCGGGCCGCGCTGGGAGAAACTGAGCGACAAGGGCGCGCGCGTGCAGCGATTGCTTTGGGCCAGCACCAGCACCAAAAATCCCGCCTATCGCGACGTGCTGTATGTCGAGGAGCTGATCGGCGCGGATACCGTCAACACCATGCCGCCGGAAACGGTGGATGCCTTCCGCGACCATGGAAACGTGCGCGCCAGCCTGGAAGAAAATGTCGCCGCCGCCGATGCCGCGCTGACGGCGCTCACGCGGTTTGGGATTTCGCTGGATGCGGTGACCACCAAATTGACGGAAGAAGGTGTGCGGCTGTTCGCGGACGCATTCGACGATTTGCTTGCCGCGGTCGGCAACAAGCGCGCAGCCCAGCTTGGACCGGCGCTTAACCGGCAGACCGCGCATTTGACGCCGGAGATGGACCAGGCGGTCACAGCCGCTCTGGAAGATTGGCGCAAAGGCGGCCTGGTGCGGCGGCTGTGGCGGCGCGATGCGTCGCTGTGGACCGGAGCCGATGAGGCCAAATGGCTGGGCTGGCTCGACATCGCCGCCGAGCAGCGCGGCACCATCGATCATCTGACCAAGATCGCCGCCGACGCGAAAGCGAACCGCTTCACGCATGCGGTGCTGCTCGGCATGGGCGGCTCCAGCCTGGGGGCGGAAGTGTTCGCCAACACATTCGGGGCGCAAGCCGGCTATCCGAAACTGCTGGTGCTGGACTCCACCGATCCGGCCGAGATCAAAAGCATCGAGGATGCGGTCGATCTCAAGCACACGCTTTTCATCGTCTCCAGCAAATCGGGCAGCACGCTCGAGCCCAATATCCTGAAGGATTATTTCTTCGATCGCGCGGAAGCCGCAGCTGGCAAGGGCAAAGCGGGGGCGCATTTCATCGCCATCACCGATCCCGGTTCAAAGCTCCTCGCGGCGGCCACCGCGGAGAAATTCCGGCAAATCTGTCTCGGCAAAGCCGAAATCGGCGGACGCTATTCGGTGCTGTCGGATTTCGGATTGGTGCCCGCCGCCGTGATGGGCGTTGATCTCACGGGCCTGCTCGATGCCACATCGAAGATGATTTATTCCTGCGGTCCTCATGTGCCGCCGGTGGAAAATCCTGGCGTGCGGCTCGGCGCCATTCTGGGGGCGCTCGGCCGGCAGGGCCGTGACAAGATCAGCATCGTCGCCTCTCCGGCCATCGCCGATATCGGCGCCTGGCTCGAACAATTGCTGGCCGAATCCACCGGCAAATTGGGCAAGGGCCTGATCCCGCTGGAGGGCGAAACCCTGGGCGCGCCCGAGCGCTACGGCCAGGACCGTCTGTTTGCTTATCTCAGATTGGAAGAACAACCCGACCAAGCGCAGGACGCCGCCATTGCCGCGCTCGAAAAGGCGGGCCAGCCGGTGGTGCGCATCGCGCTCGCCAATCGGCTGGCCATCGGCCAGGAATTCTTCCGCTGGGAAATGGCCACCGCCGTTGCGGGCGCGATCATCGGGATCAATCCCTTCGACCAACCCGATGTCGAAGCCAGCAAGGTGAAAACCCGCGAGCTTATGACCGCCTATGAAAGCGCCGGTTCATTGCCCGTGGTGCGTCCTTTGTTCGAAGATGGCGGCATCGGCATTTATGCCGATGCGGAAAACGCCAAGGCCCTCAAACTGGGCGGCAACGCGACCCTGGTGGACGCGTTGAGAGCACATTTCGCGCGGGCAAAGGAGGGCGATTACTGCGGCCTTCTCGCCTATGTCGCCAGAAACCCGCAACACCAAAAAATATTACAGGAGATTCGCCTCGCCATTCGCGATGCGAAACATGTCGCAACCTGCGTCGTGTTCGGCCCACGCTTCCTGCATTCGACAGG
>DATARE010000341.1:0-2580 GCA_036264295.1 Micropepsaceae bacterium
AGATAACATTCCAGGGTGAAGTCTTTGAAATGGAAGACCAGCGCAATTGGAGCGATGCCTCCTTCAAGACTTACTGCCGGCCATTGTCGCTCCCGATCCCTTACCGGCTGAGCGCTGGAGAAATTCGGCGCCAGGAGATACAAGTCCGGATTGCGGGGACACCTACCGGCAAGGCGGCAAGCGCGACAGCTCGGCCTGCGGGCAGGCTTGAACTGCAGCCAAGCGCCGATAGCGTTCCACAGATCGCTGTTGCAATCGATGACGGCGCAATCCCCGATCATGCTGCGCAAACCTATGCCCGCGTGATGAATCCGCGAATACTGCAATTGCGGGTGACACCCGAAACGGCGCCGCGTGTTTGCCAATGCGCAAGCAAGTTGGTTTTCCCTCACCCCGCCGAGATCGAACTGGAAGTCATAGTTCCGGCAACCGGCGACCCTGAACTATCCATCGCCGGTGTCGCGGCCGAGTGCAAAAGGGCTTCGCTCGCCGTCACTCGTGTTCTGGCACTTCCGGAAAGTTACCTTCGCAGCTATCAGCCGGCTGGCCCATGGCCGGCTGGTCCGGCGCCGCAAGACCTTCTCGAACATGCGCGCCGGTCATTCCCGGGAACAGAAATCGGGTCGGGGGTTCTGACATATTTCACGGAGCTGAACCGCTGCCGCCCAGCGGCCGCCATGTGCGATTACATCGGACACGGTGTGACTGCGATCACCCATGCTGCAGACGATCGCTCGGTTATCGAAAGCCTCGAGGGTCTCTCTCATATTTACCGAAGTGCCGGCGCGCTGGCAGGGGAGCGGGATTATCGATTGGGCCTGGTGGCAATCGGCATGCGTTCAAATCCCTATGGCTCCGGCGTCATGGACAATAGCCTGCAGAACCGCATTGCGATGGCCGAGGCCGACCCCAGGCAGCGCGGCCTCTTTGCAGCCGCATGGGCAGTTGGCGCGGTCGCTGCCACCGAAGGGCATAAGGTGTCGTCTTTGGCATTGTCGGCATTGGTCGGGCCGTTTGGCGCTATCCACCGGCGGGAAGCCTGGGCGCAGTCTGGCTATCAGGAGAGCGGGGCAGGGATGGTGTACCCCATCTTTCATGTCCTCCGTTTCCTGTCCGCAATGGGCGGCGCGCCGAGATTGTTGATGCGTCCGGCAGGGAACGGGATTGCGGGCGTCGCTTCACAGGATCATTCGGGCATTCGCCTCATAGTTGCGAATCTTGGAACGGACGTCGCCCACGTCCGCCTTCCCCATGACGCGGAGATCCGGTCCCTGAATGCCGATAATTTTCAGTCCGCGATCCACGACCCGCAATGGCTCGACACGGGCGAAGCCGATCACGGGTCCGATGTGGAATTGACGCCATTGGGCGTTGCTTTCGTCCGCATGGCGGTGTGAACCGAACGGATTTGGCGCCTAGCCCACAATCTCACGCATGCGGGAGAGCCCCGCGCCAAGCGCGCGCTGAAGAAGAAGATGGTCCACGCCGTATGCGATGATGCGAAATCCCTTCGCCAGATAATCGCGCGCCCAAACCTCATCGGCCGCCATGAAGCCCGCAATCTTGCCATGCCGTTTGGCGGTTTCAACGATGGTATCAATCGCTCTCAAATAGTCCGGATTTTCAAATTGACCGGGAATGCCCATGAAATTCGTCAGATCGAAGTGGCCCACCCAGATCACATCGATGCCGTCCACGGCGGCGATTTCGTCCACAGCCGCGACGCCGGCCGCAGTCTCAACAAGGGCGATCACGAGCGTGCGTTCATTCGCCGCCGCTATCTTCTCGGGTACCGAACCTCCTTCATAATCGTCATGCGCCATGGCGAAGGCCGCTCCGCGCCGGCCTGCGGGGGGATAGCGGACCGCCGAGACGATCTCCCGCGCCTGAGCCGCCGTTTCGACCATCGGGACCATGATGCCCATCGCGCCCATGTCGAGGCAGCGTGCAATGAAGTGATACTGCAGCGCGGGGACCCGGACCATGGGGGTGATGCCGATACCCCGGCAGGCGGCCAATTGCCCCTTGAGCGTTTCAATGGTTACGCCCGAATGCTCCATGTCGAACAGAACGAACTCTGCTCCCGCACTCTTGGCAATTTGCGGCATACCCGGCGTGAAGAACTCAAACACCATCGTTCCGAAAGCGAATTTGCCCGCCTGCAATGCCGCCTTGACCGGGTTGCTTCTCATCCGCATTCCCCATGACTTCCATTCGCTTCACGGCGGATAATGCCGGGCGAAGTTCATTCGTGATCCCGATCCGCTGCCGATGCAGGATGGCCTATACTTGCTCGAATTCGGCATTTTCGGCAACATGACGCGATAAGCCGGCGGCTCGATAAAATGCCGCAAAGCAGCAAAAGCCGGCGCGGGGAGATCAGGTTCATGCCATTCGTGGTCGTTGTCGAATTTCACCTCAAGGAAGGTGCGCGACCGCAATTCCGCCGCCTTATAGACGCGAATGTGGATGCTTCGGTTAGAAGCGAACCGGGATGCCTGCAATTCGATGTTCTTGAGCCAGAAGGTGATGGTGACGGCGTGCTGCTGTACGAAGTCTATTCGGACGAGGCGGCATTTG
>DATARE010000344.1:0-8120 GCA_036264295.1 Micropepsaceae bacterium
ATGAGCGCGGCAAACCAAATCACCGCAGACTTTTAAAGGCGCGTAAAATGGGCGAACAAGGCGGAAAATGCGCGCTTTGTCCAAATCCATTACCTGAGAAGTATGCAGTGCTGGACCGTCTCAACGGGGTGGACGGCTACACCATCGAGAATACGCGGTTACTCTGCGCAGATTGCGACACGCGGGTTCAAAAAGAGCGCGGGTATCGCTGAATGGCGTGATCGCCAAAACCGTAACATGCTAATGTTCGGCAGCGTTAGAGGTGCGGAATGCGTGATCTCCTGAACAGAGTAATTCTCACTAAGATTGAGGCTGAAGGACGTCTAGTGACAGCGAAACCGGTGATCAGGGGGACGCGCATTGCGGTTGAACAGATTGTGCGCGAGCTCGCAACTGGCATGACTGCAACCGAAGTGGCAAGCAAAGTCGGCCTAACAATCGACGATATTCGGGCAGCCTGCGCGTATGCCGCGGCGCGTTTAGCTGAGGAGAGGATCGAATTGGCGGTTGAACAATGAAAACCCTCTCCCATTTCATCGATGGCAAGCACGTCGAGGGCACATCCGGCCGTTTCGGTGACGTGTTCAACCCCGGCACCGGTGAAATCCAGGCGCGCGTCCCCTTCGCGAGCCACGCCGAATTGCGCCTCGCCGTGGACGCTGCGGCCAAGGCCTTTCCCGGATGGGCCGCGACCAATCCGCAGCGCCGCGCGCGGGTGATGTTCAATTTCAAATCCCTGATCGAACGCGAGATGGACAATCTCGCCCATCTGCTCTCCAGCGAGCACGGCAAGATCATCGCCGATTCCAAAGGCGACATTCAGCGCGGGCTGGAAGTCGTCGAATTCGCCTGCGGCATTCCGCATCTGACGAAAGGCGAATTCACCGAGGGCGCAGGCCCCGGCATCGACGTCTATTCCATTCGCCAGCCGCTGGGTGTCGTCGCCGGAATCACGCCGTTCAATTTCCCGGCCATGATTCCGATGTGGATGTTCGCGGTCGCCATCGCCTGCGGCAATTGCTTCATCCTGAAGCCCAGCGAGAAAGACCCGAGCGTGCCGTTGCGCCTTGCCGAATTGATGATGGAAGCGGGCGCGCCGCCGGGCGTGCTGCAGGTTCTGAACGGCGACAAGGAAAGCGTCGACGCCATCCTCGAGGATCCGGACATCGCGGCCGTGAGCTTTGTCGGTTCTTCGGCGATTGCGGAACGCGTCTATGCCAAGGGCACCGCGCACGGCAAACGCGTGCAGGCGATGGGCGGAGCCAAGAACCACGCCATCGTCATGCCGGACGCCGATCTCGATTCCGTCGTCAACGAACTGATGGGCGCGGCCTATGGCTCGGCGGGCGAACGCTGCATGTCGATTTCGGTGGTCGTGCCGGTGACCGAGCGGATTGCCGAAACGCTGGTGCACAAATTGAAACGCCGCGTGGAAGGGCTGAAGATCGGACCCGCCACCGACCCGGACGCCGCCTATGGTCCGCTGATCACCGCCGCCCATCGCCGCAACGTGATGGATTACATCGCGGCCGGCGAAGCGGAAGGTGCCGAACTTGTGGTCGACGGTCGCGGCTTCTCGATGCAGGGCTACGAGAACGGATTCTTTCTCGGCGGCTGCCTGTTCGATTATGTCGCGCCCAATATGCGCAGCTATCGGGAGGAGATATTCGGGCCCGTGCTGCAGGTGGCGCGCGCGCGCGATTTCAACGAAGCACTCGCGCTGCCCTCAGCGCATCAATATGGCAATGGCGTTGCGATCTTCACCAATGATGGCGATGCCGCGCGCGAATTCGCCGCGCGCGTGAATGTCGGAATGGTCGGCATCAATGTGCCGATTCCGGTGCCGCTCGCCTATTACAGCTTTGGCGGCTGGAAGCGGTCCGCGTTCGGCGATGCCAACCAGCACGGTTCCGACGGCGTGCGCTTTTTCACCAAGCTGAAAACGGTGACGTCGCGCTGGCCCAAAGGCTCTCGCGATTCGAGCTATGTCATGCCGACGATGCGCTGAGAGGTTCGGGCGGCAATGGATATTTATCACGGCTGGTGCGATCTAAAACCCGGCGTCAAAGACACCGTATTCGCGCGTGGTTTTGCCGCCTATATGGATCATCTGAAGGAACGCGGCGCGATTGCAAACTGGCGTCTGACGCGCCGCAAGCTTGGACTCGGGCCTAAGGAACTCGGCGAGTTCCACTTCATGATCGAGACAAAAAATCTGGCACAGCTCGACGAAGCATTTGGCCTGGCCGCCTCGCGACGCGAGCCGGTGGAATCCGTTCATCACGGGGTCAATTCGCTCGTGTGCAATATTACGTTCGCGCTCTACCGCGATTTCCCGGACGCCATTCGGCATGAAGGCGATGAAAAATTCTGACCCTATCGGCCTCGTCATCGCGCGCGCCGGCATGGAAGCCGTTCCTGAAACCGACGTGCTGATCCGCGAAGCCGCGGATTGGCTGATCGCCAAGGGCGAGCCGCTGTGGGGACCGAACGAAACCTCCTATGACGAACTGGTTCGCGTGGCACGCGCAGGCGAGCTTGTCACGGCCCGTATCGGATCAGAGCTCGCAGCCTGCATGTATCTGCACAACGAAGACAGCTTGTTCTGGCCTGAGGCCACGCCCGGCGAAGCGTTTTACATTCACCGCCTGGCGGTTGCCCGCAAATATGCGGGCCGGGGCTATGCGCAACGCATGCTGGCCTGGGCGGAAACGGAAACGCACCGCCAACACCGCCGCTATTTGCGCCTGGACTGCGAGCCCCGCGAGAAGCTGCTGGCGCTTTATCGCACCGCGGGGTTCGCGCGCATCGATGCGGCGCCGATTCCGGTGGGGGAGCATTTCGTGGTGCGGCACGAGAAGCCAATCTTACCATCGCGCACATGGTAGCCGGGTTCATCCGCACCTATATTGCCGGCTGCAACGTGGGATTTTTCCATGAGCGAGCTTCACGACCACGCCGGGAACCACGATCACGTCTATCTGGGCGCGGGTCACGCGCGTGCCGAAGCCCGCACGCGGTCGGTGGTCATCTTCACCGCGGTTTTCATGGTGGTGGAGATCGCGGCGGGCTTGGCCTTCGGCTCCATGGCGCTCTTGGCCGACGGCGTGCATATGGCGACCCATGTCGGCGCGCTGGGCCTTGCCGCCTGGGCCTATTGGATGGCCCGCCGCCATGCCGGCAACCGGCGCTTTTCTTTCGGCTCCGGCAAATTCGGCGATCTCGCCGGATTTTCGAGCGCGCTCGTGCTTGGGATCATCGCTCTGGGCATTGGCGCGGAATCGGCGACGCGGCTGATCACGCCGGTGCCGATCCATTACAACGAAGCGATCATCATCGCCGCGATCGGCCTGCTCGTGAATATCGTCAGCGCCTACATGCTGGCCGACCATGACCATGGGCATAGTCACGACCACGATCACGATCATGACCATGATCACGACCATGCCGCGCATGAAGCCCAATCTGGACACCAGGATCTCAATATGCGCGCGGCCTATGTGCACATCCTGGCCGATGCCGCCACATCGGTGCTGGCGATCCTCGCGCTGGGGGCCGGCGCACTATTCGGCCTGGGCGCGCTCGATCCCTTGGTTGGGATCGTAGGGGCCTTGGTCATTGCAAGCTGGGCTATTGGCCTGATGCGTCAGGCGGCGCGGGTGCTGCTCGATGTCGAGGACGATCCCGATCTGTCCGACGCCATCCGCCGCACCCTGGAAAGCGATCTGCATGTGCGCATCGCCGATTTGCATCTTTGGCGGCTTGGCCCGGGCCATCGCGGGCTGATCGTCTCCTTGGTCAGCGCCGGCGCCTGCTCGGTGGACGATATCAAGACGGAGCTGCGCCGCCGCCACAAGGGCCTCTCCCACGTCACCATCGAAGTATCGGTCTGCCCGGATTGCGCGCCGGCCAAACGATAAAGGCCGCCCTTCGGCGGCCTTGTATCCCGGAAGCGTCGGAATTCTAGCGCGGCAGCAAGCCTTCGCGCTGCAGCCGCTTGCGCTGCAGCTTGCGATAGCGGCGGATGGCTTCCGCCCGTTCGCGCGCGCGTTTTTCGGATGGTTTCTCGTAAGCGCCCCGAAGCTTCATCTCGCGGAAGATGCCTTCCCGTTGCATCTTCTTTTTCAGCGCTTTCAGCGCCTGGTCGATATTGTTGTCGCGAACGATGATCTGCAAGCGAGGCTCCTTCTGCCAAATCCGGGCCGGGTACCTATCAGAACCCCATGAAACTGTCCACTCCCGCGCCTCGGCTATTGTCTCCAGAGATCGGCAAATCTCTTGGCCTGCTCCGGTGCCGGCACGTCCTGGTTATGGAAAACGGCGATTGCCCAGTTTGCGCCCTCTCGCGTGACGATCAAATTCATCAGACCGTAACGGGTTCCGGATGCACCTTCCCAGGGCCCGCTGGATCCCTCCAGCTCCCAGCGGATGTCGAGAACCGCGACATCGGGACGAAGAAACCGGATGGCCGTATCGGTCTTGGTCCAGCAACTGTCCTTGAAGATGGTGCGGAAAATGGCGGCATGGGCGGTTTCCACCTGCTTGCGGCCTTTGGCCACGATGCCGAAGACATTGGTGAAATCCGCGTCTTCCGCGAAAGGACCCGCGAAAGCCTGCGCGTCATGGCGGTTCCAGCCCTCGCGCAGCCTGGCCACAATCCCAAGCAAAACCTGCCTCGCCTCTTCATTGCCATCCATGGAAAAAGCCCCCTGGGTCAGCGGTTGACCAATGCGGTCTCATCGGCCAGACAACGCGCAATATCAAGCCCGATCCGAGAGGAGATGACATGCGCACCAAGACGGCCCTCACCCTCGCCGATGCTCATAAAATGATGGCGGCGGCCAAAGCCGAAGCCGAAAAGCAGAAATGGGGCGTCACAATCGCCGTGGTGGACGATGCCGGCCTGCTTTTGATGCTGGAACGCATGGACACCGCCCGCCCCCAGACCGCCGAAGTCGCGCTTTTGAAGGCCCGCTCGGCGGCCATCACCCATCGCCCGGGCAAGACCTGGGAAGAAACGGTGAAGCAACGGCCCGGCACGCTGAACTTTCCGGATGCCTTCCCGGTCACCGGCGGGGTACCGATCCTGTACCAAGGCGAAGTCATCGGCGCCGTCGGGGTTTCCGGCGTGCAGAGCTTCGAAGACGAGCAAGTGGCCATGGCCGGCATTGCCGCCCTTGGCCTCTGATCCTTCGAGACGGTCCGCCGGCCTCATCCTGAGGAGCGGCCGAAGGCCGCGTCTCGAAGGAGCGGCGGACCTCCTCAGGATAAGGAATATAGTGGGGTTCTCGATTTTGAGAGAAAATCCATGGCCATTCTGAAAATCGCCCGTATGGGGCACCCGGTCCTGGCGGGCGTGGCTTCGCCCGTCCGCGATCCCACCGCACCCGAGATCAAGCGTCTGGTCGCGGACATGATCGAAACCATGCGCGACGCCAATGGCGCCGGGCTGGCCGCGCCGCAGGTGCATGTGCCCTTGCGCGTGGTGGTGTTCCAGGCCCCGGCAGGACGCACAGAGACCGGACTCTCCGAGGCCGAGGCTTTCGACCATACCGCGGCCCTGACCGTGCTCATCAACCCGGTGATCGAGGTGGTGGACCCCGCAACCGAAGGCGGCTGGGAAGGCTGTCTCTCAGTGCCTGGCATGCGCGGCTGGGTCGAGCGGCCCCGGCATATCCGCTACACCGGCTACGACACCGACGGCAAACGCGTCCTGCGCACGGCCAAAGGGTTTCATGCCCGCGTGGTGCAGCACGAATGCGACCATATCGAAGGCGTGCTGTACCCGCATCGCATGCGCGACATCTCCAAGCTGATCTTCGAAAGCGAAATCCACCATTGGCTGGAAAACCGCGAGGAGAAGGCGGCGCAATGAGCGATGTCATCCGCGATCGCGTTCTCGCCGAAGCGCTTGGCGAAATCCGCGAGACCGGGGTCTCGGATGCGACGCTCGCGCGCGCTGCCGAAAAGGCGGGTGTTTCCAAACGCGAGCTTGCGGATTCGTTTCCGCAAGGGCCGGTGAGCCTGGTTGAGGCATTTTCCCATTGGGCCGATCGGCGGATGGAGGAAATCCTGGCCGCCAGCGGCAAAGAGCGCATGCGCGACCGCATTGCCGGCGCCGTCAAAGCCCGCATCGAGGCCGTGGCGCCCCACAAGGACACGGTGCGCCGCATGATGGCGTTTCTCGCCCTGCCGCGGCATGCGGCGCTGGCCGCAAAATTGACGATGCAATCCGTCGATGCGATGTGGCGGGCCGCCGGGGACCGGTCCAGCGATTTTTCCTACTACACCAAGCGGGCAACGCTGGCCGGTGTTTACGCTTCGACCTTCGCCTTTTGGCTCACCGATGCGAGCGATGGCCATGCCGCCACCTGGACATTTCTGGACAATCGCATCGACAATGTGATGAGCATCGAGAAACTCAAAGGCGCCGCAAAAAACGCGCTCGGCAAACTTCCGGACCCGCTCAAGATATTTTCCAATTTTCGTGGGCGGCAGCCGCGCTGAAGCGGGCGCGATTGCCGCGGTTGCGCGCAGCACCTATCCTGAGAAAAACGCATCAGGAGAGCGGATATGATCCGGACAATCGTCTTTGCCACGCTTGCAATGTTCGCCGCCAATTCGGCGCGGGCGCAAACCGCGATCGAGCCTGCGAGCGCGATCCAGCACCTGATGGCCGGCCCCAAATACAAACAGGCCATGCAGGTCTTCGGCAGCGATTATGACCGCCTCATCGACGAGAACATCCGGCTGACCGAAATTCCCGCGCCGCCGTTCAAGGAAGCGGCCAAAGCGCGCGCCTATGCGGAGCTGATGCGCAAATACGGACTTGCCGACGTTCATATCGATGAAGAAGGCAATGTCGTCGGTTTGCGCAAAGGCGCCGGCGGCCCATTGCTTGCCGTGAGCGCCCATCTCGACACCGTCTTCCCCGAAGGGACCAATGTGACCGTCAAACGCGACGGCACCAAGCTGCGCGCACCCGGCATCGCCGACGACACGCACGGACTTGCCGCCATGCTGGCGCTTGTTCGCGCGCTGGACGCAGCCCAGATTCAAACCGCAAGCGATATCCTGTTCGTGGCTTCGGTCGGCGAAGAAGGACTCGGCGATCTGCGCGGCATGAAATACCTGTTCCTCAAAAGCCCCTACAAGGACAAGATCAAAAGCTTCATCGATATCGATGGTGGCGTGCCGGCGCGCGTCGTGACCACGGCCCTTGGCAGCCGCCGCTACAAATTGACCTTCACCGGCCCCGGCGGTCACAGCTATGGCGCCTTCGGCACGGTCAATCCCATGTTCGCCATGGGCCAGTTCCTGGTCGAATTCGGCGCGATCAAGGTGCCGGCGCAGACCAGCTATAGCGCCAGCGTCGCGGGCGGCGGCACTTCGGTGAACGCGATTCCCATGGAGTCATGGATGGAAATCGACATGCGCTCAGCCTCTCCCGGCGAACTCACCCGGCTCGAAACCCGCATGAAGGAAATCGCCGCCACGGCAGCCGCTGCCGAAAACAAAGCCCGCTCCACCAAAAGCGGCAGCATCGCGGTCAAGCTCGATTTGGTGGGGGATCGACCGGCGGGTTCCATGCCGGTGCCCGCAGGCCTGTCTCAGAATGCGTCGGACACGCCTGTCACAGTGAAAGAAGGCACGCCGCTGGTTCTCTTTGCCGCCGAAGCGATAAAGGCACATGGGCTGCAGCCCGAATTCGTTGCCAGCAGCACCGATGCCAATGTCGCCATGAGCATCGGAATTCCGGCCATCACGATTGCCGGCGGCGCGGGGGACCGGGCCCATGCGCTGGACGAATGGCTGGATGCGGACAAATCGGTGAACACCCGCCAGCTCGGTATCATCGCGGCCACCGTGCTGGCAGCGGCCGGAATGCAGACGAATTGATCGTGGCGAATTAGCCCCGCCCGCGTGGGATCAAACGCGTGATGTGGCCCATTTTCCGGCCGGGCCGGACATAACGCTTGCCATAGATGTGCAACCCCGCCGGGCGTTCGGCGAGCGCACCCCATTCTTCGACCTCTGCGCCGATGATGTTTTCCATCACCGCATCGGAATGGCGCCCAGCGTCACCCAAGGGCCAGCCGGCAACCGCGCGGATGTGCTGC
>DATARE010000363.1:0-1974 GCA_036264295.1 Micropepsaceae bacterium
CCTCGTCGATCCATTCATAGGTAAAGGTGAGGTCGCCGCCGTCCCAGGTGCGGCCGTAAAGTTGCGAGGCTTGAAACTGCCGTCCGCCTTTGTCCGGTTGCTGGACATGCAACAAGGTGGTCGCACCGTTGAATCCGCGCTTGAGCACGATATTGATCACACCGGCGATGGCGTCGGACCCGTAGGCGGCCGACGCGCCGTCTGCGAGGATGTCGACGCGGTCCAACGCGAGTGCGGGAATGATGGACGGGTCGACGGCGCAAATGCCGTCGGCTTGCGCCGGAAAATGCACGCCGTCGATCATCAACAACGTGCGTGGCCCGGTCTGATCCAGGCCGCGGATATTGACGCGCGTCTCGCGTTCCTGATGACCGCCGGAATTGACCGCCGAGGGACCCGGCGCGACATTGGCCTGAGGAACGGTGCGGAAGAGATCGCCGATGGTGACGTTGCCGGTTTGCGTGAAATCCTGAGTGCCGAGATTGGTCACTGGCACGCCCACGGCGGCGGTGCCGTGAATCAACGAGCCGGTGATCAGCACCTGCTCGGGCACCGCCTCGGGCATGGCCTGAGCTGTCTGCGCCTGCGCGGTCTGCGCTTGCGCAACCTGTTGCGCCTGCGCCGCGAGCACATTCGTCAATGTCAGCAGTGATGCCGAACCCATGAGGGTGGCGAGCTTGGATGTCGTCGGATTCATTGTGCTTCCCCCGTGCCGGAGACGAGAATTTTCATATGATCGGAAAACCCGCTCGTCTCTTAAGCGGGCATCCGCATGCGAATCGACCTTCACTTCCCCAAAGGCCGCTTTGCCCAGACCTCGATTTGAAACTCACCGGGCGCTCTTTGATTTGATGCCGCGAAGGCCTCTTTGCGTTTAACGTCCACGCTGATTGCGTTTCATCTCTGCGATCGTCGGCCATTCCACGGACGGGGCGCGGCTGGTGATTGGCCGGAAGCAGAATCCCCCGGGGGGTCCCAGGATCTTCGCATCACCATGCCCGCGTCCCGACCGATCGCACGCTAATTGGCTCGATCACGCTGCGCTCTGATAGTTGTCATGGTTTTGCAATTTATTTGCGGGTGACGAGCGACATCGAACTGGCGCAGCGATGCAATTTAAGGTGTACACGGACGTTCTGACTTGGTTGTGCAGCTGGCAACGCCGTATGCTGTCAATGCCGCAACGACAGTGCGATTCGCTTTATCGCGTGACGTTCTTCGGTGTACGTTGCAGCATGGTCGCCCGAATTTACCAATTCCGGAGAACGGAGGCGCCGCTCTATGACGGACGCGAAAGCGAAAATCCTTCTCGTGGACGATCACCCTCTCGTTCGCGAATGGCTCGCCAGTCTTATTGAGAAAAATTTAGACCTCACGGTTTGTGGGGAAGCTGAAGACGCTCCAACGGCGCTCAGGGCGATCGCTGAGATACACCCCGATCTCGCGATCATCGACCTTTCGCTCGGCGTTGGCTCCGGGATCGATCTCATCCGATCGATCCGCTCCTCTTTTCCAGATGTTGCAATGATCGTTCTTTCGATGCACGACGAGCGCGTCTACGCCGAGCGCACGATCCGAGCCGGGGCGCGCGGCTATGTCATGAAGCGTGAGACGACAAAGAAGATCATCGATGCCATTCGTGAGGTCTTGAGGGGAAACCTCTATCTGAGCAAGGAAATGACGGACCTGTTCGTCGAGAAATTCATGTCGTCCGATTCCCAAGATATCGGATTGCCGATCGCTCAGCTCAGCGACCGGGAGTTGGAGGTTTTCAAGCTGATTGGCCAGGGTTACGAAATCAATGAAATCGCCAAAGCCCTGAACGTGAACCGCAAGACGATTCATACCTACTGCACGCGCATCCGGGACAAACTGAAATTGAATAGCAGCGCCGAGCTTTTGCGCGAAGCCTTACGGTGGACCGAGGCGCAGTCCAGGGTCTGAAATTATTCCAGTAATGCCTTTCCTCGGCTT
>DATARE010000450.1:0-3472 GCA_036264295.1 Micropepsaceae bacterium
TGCAGATCGCCGCGCTCGCGGTTGCGATAAACGGGGCCGAGACTGAAGATTCGGCGTTCGCCGGCAGCGAGCAGCTTCTTGCAGGCGAATTCCGGCGAGGTATGGAGAAAGAGCCGCTTCGCCAAGCCGTCCGTGCCGATCTGCTCTGTCGCAAAAGCGTGCAGATGGGCCTCGTTGCCAGGCGAGGTTTGAAGCGCACCGCATTCGACTTCGACAAAGCCATGACTCGCAAAATACCCCCGCACGCTGTCGCGGATGCGGCCGCGGGCCAGCAAAAGCGGGCGGCGGTCGGCATGGACGTCTTTATCCCACCAAGGTGAGCGGCCGATCATTCGGAACGACACCCATCTTGGCCCTGGGAAACGCACCTGCTATGACCCCGGCCCGAGCAAGGGCACTGACCCGGACACGGGTCCGTGGGCCGATTGCCGGCACAGATAACGAGGTACAGCGTGGTTTCGGTCATCGCCAGCAGCATTCGCAAGGGCAACGTCGTGGAGAAGGACGGCAAACTCTATGTCGTCATACGCGCCGAAAACATCCACCCTGGCAAGGGCACGCCCGTGACGCATTTGGAAATGCGCCGCATCTCCGATGGCGTGAAGACAAACGAGCGCTATCGGACGACGGATTCGGTCGAAAAGGCGTTTATCGACGAAGGCACGTACAATTACCTTTATCAGGATGGCGAGCATTACGTTTTCATGGACCCTGTGAGCTTCGAGCAAATCCATGTGCCAAGCGAAATCCTGGGCGATTCCGCGGTTTATCTTCAGGAGAACATGGAGGTCAGCCTGAGCCAGTATGACGGGGTGCCGATTTCGATCGAACTGCCGCCGCGCGTGGTGTTGGAGGTCGTGGAAACGGAACCCGTGGTCAAGGGGCAGACGGCGTCATCCTCCTTCAAGCCCGCGGTGCTGTCGAACGGCGTGCGCACGATGGTGCCGCCACACATCAATGCGGGAACGCGCGTGGTGGTGCAGACGGAAGACGGCGCTTATCTGGAGCGCGCGAAGGAATAGACTGCGCCCCGCAATCGCCGGCTGCGCGCAATGAATTACCGTCACGCCTTTCATGCCGGAAATTTCGCCGATTGCCTGAAGCATGCGGCCTTGGTCGCGGTGCTGTTGCATTTGCGCAAGAAGGAGACCCCTTTCGCCGTCATCGATACGCATGGCGGGTGCGGTCTCTACGATATTGCTGGCGAGCAGGCGAAGAAGACCGGGGAGGCGAAGGACGGCATAGAGCGCTTATTGCCCCTCGACTCCGTGCCGGGCGTGCTGGAACCCTATTGCGAAATGGTCCGCAGTTTTGGCGAAGGCATCTATCCGGGCTCGCCTCTGATCGCGGCGAAACTGCTGCGCGCCAAAGACCGGTTGGTCGCAATCGAAAAACATCCCGAAGAGCAAGCGGCTTTGGCAAGAGCACTTCGCCCTTGCAAGCGCGCCCGCGTGGTATTGGGCGATTATGTGCGCGAATTGCCGAAATTGCTGCCGCCCCCTGAACGGCGCGGCATCGTGCTTATCGATCCGCCCTATGAAGCTGCGGATGAATTTGCCGTCGCGACACGTGCGGCGATTGCAGCCTGGCAGCGTTTCTCCACGGGCATTGTGCTTTTCTGGTATCCGGCAAAGGAGCGGCCGCTCGTTGCGGCCTCGGCAGGCGAGCTGCTGAATGCGGGGATCAAATCCCTGCTGAAACTGGAGCTCGATCTCGGCATTGCCGCAGGCACCGGTGGCCGAGAGCGGCTTTCAGCGGCCGGGCTTCTCGTCGTGAACCCGCCCTTTGGTTTCGCGGAAGAGATGCGCCGGATCATGCCGTTCCTGGAACAGAATCTGGCGCGGGGACCGTCCGCGCACGGCACGGTAGAGATCTTCGCGGAACCGTGATTGCGCCATCTCGGCAGAAAACACCCCTATTTACCAATTGTTTACTGCGGCTCCTTAAGTTGAAGGTGACGGGGGGCGGCTCTAAGGAGCGCCTATGTTGTACGGGCCTGACAGGTTGATTCCAACCGGAGAGGCGGTGCCACTCGAGGTGACGCCTGCTGTGAAGACGGCCGCATCGGAAATGGCGAGAATTTTACGTGCGCGAGCCGCACGGTACCGCGGACTCGCCAAAGATCTCTACAATGAAGAGCTCATGGTCGAAGTCGAGGCGTTGGCGCGCGAGCTTGAGGCCGAGGCTGCAAAGCTTCAGGACGGAACCTATCCCTATTTCGAGACTCCCGTGCGCAAGGAGCCCTAACAGGCAGTAGCCCATCAAAGCCTCTCCGCCACGGGTTACGGCGGGGTCGAACTCATGCGATATTGTCCGTTGCCGGTCACAAGGCGATGCGGAACGCGAGCGCGCGGCCGCAAGAGTTCACAATCGCTGGGGAGCGCATGGGCGACGACAAACTCTTCCTCAGATGCGCGCTTAGGCTGATTCCCTTTTTGACGCTGCTATACGTGGTCAATTTCCTCGACCGCGTGAATGTCGGCTTTGCCGCGCTCACCATGAACAAGGATCTAGGTCTTTCGCCATCCGCCTTCGGCTTCGGCGCCGGCATCTTCTTCTTTGGTTATGCCGCGTTTCAGGTGCCGGCCAATGCGGTGCTGGAGCGGGTAGGCGCCCGGCGCTGGATATTCTGCATTCTCGCCATATGGGGCGCGATTTCCGCGTCGAACGCCTGGGTGCGGAGCGCGAGCGGCTTTTATGTCTTACGATTTCTGTTGGGAGCGGCGGAGGCGGGATTCGTTCCAGGGATATTTTTCTATCTCACTCTGTGGTTTCCGCCGGCCTATCGCGCACGCTTCATTGCAAGCTTCATGGCGGCGGCACCCCTCTCTGCGATTATCGGCGGTCCCCTTTCGGGCGCCATTTTGGGAATGGATGGCTTGCTCGGTCTGCATGGCTGGCAATGGTTGTTCCTGATCGAAGGATTGCCTGCCTGCGTGCTCGCGCTCGCCGTGCTCGGATTTCTCCCCGATGGCCCGGCATCGGCGACATGGCTGAGCCTGGACGAGAAAAATGCAATTGCCCGCCGCTTGGCTTCCGAAAACACGGTGGAGCACCGCGATTTGTGGCGCGCTTTGCGCGACCCGCGAATCATCGCGCTCGGTTTTGTCAATTTCGGCGTGCTGGCGGGCGCCAATGGCGTGGCACTTTGGCTGCCGCAGATCGTGCAGCAGATGGGTTTTTCCAATCTTGCCACCGGTTTCGTGGTCGCAGTGCCGTCCATTGCCAGTGCGGTGGTGATGATTCTCTGGGGCCGTTCCAGCGACGCCAAGGGTGAACGTATCTGGCATGTGGCGATTCCGGCGCTGATTGCCGCATCGAGCTTCCTTGCCGGGAGTGTCACGCAAAACGACATGCTGATGTTGCTCGCGCTTTCGCTGACGCAGATCATGCTGTGGTCCGCGATAGCCCCGCTCATTGCCATACCATCCGCGTTTCTGGGTGGCTCCGCTGCGGCGGGCGGCATCGCCTT
>DATARE010000521.1:0-10230 GCA_036264295.1 Micropepsaceae bacterium
GGCCCCTTGGCCGCGTGAGCTTATGGGAAGCGATCATCATACGGGCACCGCGCGAATGGCCGAGAATCCCAAAATGGGCGTGGTCGACAGCAATTGCAGAGTGCATTCGACGACCAATCTTTACATCGCGGGCAGCGCAACTTTTCCGACCAACGGATATGCGAATCCCACGATGACCATAGTGGCTTTGGCAGCGCGGCTGGCCGATCATTTGCAAAGCAGGCTCATATGAGTGGTGGGGATCGCGGCAGCAAAGAAATTTTCCGGACCGGGCTTACGCGGCGTGCCGTGGCGGGGGGGAGCCTGTTCGGCTTGCTTGGTTGGGCCGGCTTGCGGCCGGCTCGTGCCGGATTGCCGGACGCGGAGGCCGCTGTTTTGGGGGTTTTGCGCCATCATGATTCCGCCTCCCAAATCGGGCGCTTGGCCGTGCAGTCATGGCCTGAGATGGCGGACCGCGGTTCCGTCTTGAACGAACTGCTCGGCGATCTTCAGCTCGATCTTGCAACCGTCACACAAACTGGTCCGGATGAGCTTCTCAGGAGAATGTCCCAGCGCATCGCGACGGATTTCTCGGAAGGACGAACCGTAAGACTTGACGGTTGGGTACTGTCATTGGCGGAGGTGCGCCTCTGCGCCTTGGCCGCTTGTGCTGCAAGTGCCGTCTCATGAAATCCGCGACACAGTCCTTCGCGTCAGTTTCTTCCCCGTACAATCCCGGCAAACAGATTCTGCTCCTCATTACTTTCGCGATTGCTTTGCTCGCGCTGGTCCCGCTTTTCTTGACGCGGTTTCTTCCCATCAACGACTACCCCTTCCATTTGGGCCGGATGGTTATCCTGGCGCAATTGGCCGATCCGACAATGGGCCGCTTCTATCAACTCGGCAGTTTCTTATTGCCCAATGTCGGCATGGACGCCGTTGTCGTACCGATGTCGGAATTGATGGGCCCGGAATTGGCGACACGGGTCTTTGTCGGACTTACGCTTCTCTTCATGCTGCTCGGCGCAATGGCGCTTCATTGGGCGGCGCATCGGCGCCTGTCCGTTTGGCCCCTATTGGCTCTTACGGTCTTGCACAACGGAATCTTCCGTTTCGGCTTCTTCAATTATTTGTTCGGGTTGGGTCTCGCTTTCGCCGCAGCCGCACTTTGGCTTGTGATGCGCAAAGGGCTAGGGCAATTGGCGGTGGCATTCATTGCCTGCATCGTGCTGATTTTTTGCCACATGGAAGCCTTTGGCGTGTACGCGCTTATCGTCGGCGGCGTCGAACTGCAAAAGGCGATTGCCGCATGGATGCGGACCAAATCTCTGGCGCCGGTGGGAGGGTTGTTTTATTCGGCCACCCCTTTCGTCCTGACCCTTGTTTTGTTTGTTCTGTTGTCGCCGACAGCGGGTGTCATCGGAAGCGGCTTGGCCTATGACCCAGGCCTGGGCACCAAGCCTATCGGTGCGCTCTACGCGCTCTCCAGCGGCGTTCTATGGCTCGATGCCGTAACGGCTGCAACGGTCTTGGCTGCATGCGCGTGGCTCTTGGCGACCGGTCGGGCGGTCATCTCCTGGCCTCTCGCCACAGCCTGTTTTCTGGTTCTCCTGGCTTTTGTGGCGCTGCCCTCTTCAATCATGGGCTCGCTCTATGCGGATACCAGACTCGCGCCTGCAATTGCGATCCTTGCAATGATATCCTTGGACATTAGGGCAGATGCCCCGAAATTCGTCCCTTGGACCATCGTTGCCGTTGCGTTGGTCCTCGCGGTTTTCCGCATGGGGATTCTTTCATCGATTTGGGTCCGTTATGATTCGCAAATTGCGCCGATTGTGAAAGCTTTGGACGGCATAGAGCCGGGTGCTACCTTGTTTGCCATCACGTCCGAACAATATCCGCGGCTGATCGCCAACACGCCCGAACGTGTGGCCGCGTGGAATCCTCCGGTAAAACATGTCGCATCCTATGCCGTGCTGCATGGGCCCGTCTTTGTGCCGATGACCTTTGCCGACCCAACGAAACAACCGCTGATCGTGTCCAACGTCTACCAGCAGGTGAAGGATTTCCAGGGCGAGAATCCTACGCTTGTGACGAATCAAAAGGCGCTCACCGCGTTCCTTGCGACGCTCCAGGCGCACCTCGACAGCTCGGATTGGCCGCATATCGATTTGCCTTATGTTCTGGTGATGGGCCGCCAAAATCTGGAACCGATGGAATTGCCAGCCACCCTGATCCGCGTTGCACAGGGCGATAAGTTCGTCTTACTGCGATTTTCCAAGCGTCAGGAAAAGAATGCGCAATAAGACCGCCGTTGTTATTGGCGGTGGGTTCTACGGATCTGCAATCGCCATCCATCTGGCGCAGCAGGGCTGGAACATCACGCTTGTGGAAAAAGAACCGGTGTTGATGTCGAAGGCGTCCTACGTCAATCAGGCGCGCCTTCACAATGGCTGTCACTATCCGCGCAGCTTCAGGACGGCGATCCGCAGCCGGGTAAATCTGCCCCATTTCCGTGACATATACGGCGCGGCGGTGTTCGAGCGCTTCCGCGCGCTCTACGCGATTGCCAGCCGCGATTCGAAGGTCAGCTCGCAGCATTATCAGCGCTTCTGCCGTGCAGCTCAGATTCCGCTGCGAATGGCACGGAAGGAAGACAAAGCTTTGTTCGATCCTCGTTTTGTCGAGGCCGTCTATGAAGTGGACGAGCCCGCCTTCGATGCGACGGTGTTGCGCGACCAATTGCTGCGCCAAATTCCCAATCTGCCAATCACGGTCCACTACAACACCAGCGCCATTTCCGTGCAGCCGGCATCATCGGCGAAGGGCGAATTGGTCGTGGGATTGTCATCCGGGGAGAGCGTGCCGGCCGACTGGGTGTTCAACTGCACCTATGCGGCGCTCAACCACATCGATGGACGCATCGATGTGAGGAGACCGGCGTTGCGGCATCAGATCGCTGAGATCGTTCTCATCCGCCCCCCGCCCGAACTTCAAGAAAAAGCCGTCACCATGATGGACGGCCCATTCTTCTCAACGATGCCCTTTCCGGCGCGACAACTTCATTCCCTGACCCATGTGCGCTACACGCATCACATGGCTTGGCTGGAGGGCGGGACCTCGTCGGAAGCGTCTCCCAACCCGCTTAACTATTTGGCCGAATATCTGAGATCGGGCGGAGGGGCGCAGGGACGTTCGCGGGCCAATTGGATGATGCGGGATGCGCAGAGATTTCTCCCAGCCCTTGCAAAAGCCCATATCGAAGACAGTTTGTTCGAAGTTAAGACCTTCGTCGCGGAGACCGAGGTCGATGACGCCCGACCGATATATTTTCACCAAGACGAAACAATGCCGCAGCTGATTTCGATCCTTGGATCGAAAATTGATAATGTTTTCGATATACTTACCTATGTAGACAGCGCTGTAGGTCTGAATTGAAGGCGCCGCTATCGCCCCGGCGACAGAGGACGGACGAATGAGACTGATAAAGGAAATCTTCCCGTCGGTGGTTCTGCCCGTGCGCAACGCGGGTGGATTTTTCGGACAATATTTGGAGGGACTGGTAGAGATTCTTTCGCGGAATTTCGATTTCTACGAAGTCATCGTCATTGACGACGCCTCGACCGACAGCACAGTTGCCATCATTAAGGAATGCCAGAAGCGGCTTCCCAATCTCACATTGTTCTGTTTGCCGAAAGCTTATGAACAGTCGATCGCCACGATTGCCGGGCTGGACCATGCCATCGGCGATTTGGTGATCATTCTCGATCCACGGCTCGACCAGCCGGATATCATCGTACCTCTCGTGAATGAGGCGATTAAGGGCGCGGACATTGTCTACGCCTTGCCGCGTGACAGGTTAAGCAAGACTGGTCTTTATAATCGGATGGTGAACTCCTTTGTGGGAGCGCTTGCCTGGTATGACAAGATTGATCTGCCAACCGCGATATCGAGTGCGCGTCTGTTCAGCCGCGCCGTGCTGAATTTCATTCTTAAGGCCGCGGATCGGCACCGCATCCTTTCTCTTGCGCCCGCGCTTTCCGGCTATCGCTACAGCACAATAACCTATGATCGCGGCTTTCCTGGCGGAACAAGTGTGCGGCGGTTGTCCTGGAGGCAGGCTTTTGTCAAAGCGATCAATCTCACTTTGGCCGTATCGCCTCAGCCATTGCGGTTCGTGACGTTGTTCGCATTGTCGATCAGCACGATCACCATCTTCTACAGCGTCTTTGCGGTGGTGTATTGGTATTTCACCCCCGACATCATGCGCGGCTGGACGTCCCTTACGCTGCAAATATCGGGACTGTTCTTTCTTACCAGTCTGGTGCTCGCGGTGATGTCCGAATACATGCAGCAAATCCTCGACAACACGGGGCGGCGTCCTCTCTACTTTGTGTCGCAACAGATCAGCAGTGACGTGATGATGATCGCGCCCAAGCTCAACGTCATCGAGGGTGGCGCAATGGCGGGTGCTGACCGCGATGCTCGCGGGCAATTGTGAAAGCAATGTGCGAGTGAGACGCTGGGGGGGAGTTCTAGCCAGGTGCCGCAAAATGCCCTTATCGGATTCACCGGCTTTGTCGGTTCGAATCTCGCGACCCAATGCCGCTTCGATGCGCTGTTCAATTCGAAGAATATTGAATCCATTGCCGGCGGGCAGTTCGATCTCTTGGTTTTTGCCGGCGCACAGTCGAAGAAATGGTGGGCGAATCTGCATCCGGCGGAAGACTGGGCCGGCATTCAGCGGGCGATCGATCCGCTGAGCACAACCAAAGGCGCCAGGCCGGTTTTGATTTCCACGATTGACGTGCTGCCACCGGATAATAGCCATGCCGATGAAACCGCGGATTGTCATGCGGGGCCTGAAATCGGATATGGCTATAACCGCTTGAGGCTCGAAGAGGCCTTTCGCGAAATATTTCCAAATGCCGTCATCGTGCGCCTTCCGGCTCTGTTTGGTCCTGGCCTGAAGAAGAATGTGATTTTCGATCTTCTGCACGATAATGGGTTGGAAAAGATCAATCCCGCCAGCGAATTTCAATATTACGATATCACGCGGTTATGGTCGGATATCGGCATCGCCATGCGGGAAAAGCTTCCGCTTGTGCATCTTTTCACGCAGCCGGTCAGCACACAGGAAATCCTCAGCCGCTTCTTTCCGAAAGCTGTCGTTGGCGGGGATGCTTCACCCGAGGCGCATTATGATTTCCGCACGCGCTATGGCCGGATGTTCGGTGGCGATTCCCACTATATCGAGGACCGGGCAAGCGTGATGGCGCGGCTGGGCACATTCGTCTCGCAAGAAATGCGCAAGGTGCCGCCTTGAAAATCGCATTTTCGAACATTGCCTGGGACATGGCTGAACAGGCCGATGTTCTGCCGATTTTGTCTGATGCAGGCATAGCGGGTATTGAGATTGCGCCGACGAAATGCTGGCCTGCCTGGGAAGGCGCTACGCAGCAGGCCGCATCGCAGACAGCAACAGCATTGGCGGCAAACGGATTTGTGGTGCCATCCATGCAGGCGCTGCTCTTTGGGCGGCCGGACTTGAAGGTTTTCGGAACCGATGCGGACAGAACGGCATTCCTGAAGCACATCGAACAGGTGGCGGACCTTGCTGCGGATTTAGGCGCGAAAACCTTGGTGTTTGGTTCTCCGGCAAATCGTGATCCCGGTGACCTGCCGCCTGACGAAGCCATGCGAATTGCGGTTACGGTGATGCGTATGGCGGGTGATATTTGCGCGGCCCGCGGTGTTTGGTTGGGAATTGAAGCAAACCCAGCCGCCTATGCATGCCGGTTCGTCACGCGCTGGTTCGAAGCTGCCGAACTTGTCCGGCGTTGCAACAGTCCCGGCATCAAACTTCATCTCGATGCGGCCTGCACGGTTTTGGCAGGTGATGATCTGACGCAAGCCGTCGCCGAGACCATGGACATTCTCGCGCACGTTCATATTTCCGAGCCGCAGCTCGGTTCGTTCGACAGCCCGTCTTTGGATCACGCCCAATTTGCCCGCGCTTTGAGAGATGTGGGCTATTCCGGCTGGTGCTCGGTGGAGATGCGTCGCGCCGCAGACCCAATCCCGGCAATTCGCAATGCCGCGGCTTTCGCGAGAGATTGTTATGGTTGACGCGCAATCGGCTCCCTTCAAAATTTCCATCGTCATTCCCGCATATAATGAAGAGGATGTGATCGACGAGACGATCAACGGGTTGGCGGCCGCCATGGATGAAAGCGGCATGGCCTATGAATTGCGCGTCGTCGATGACGGTTCCAAGGATTCCACCTGGGCCAGGCTCGGCGCGCTCGCACAGGTGCATCCGTCTGTGCACCCGATCAAGAATTTGGGCCCGGGCGGCTTCGGCATGGCGGTGCGCGCCGGGCTGGCCACGTTTGAAGGCGATGCTGTCATCATCGTGATGGCCGATGGCAGCGACAGCCCGCACGATATCCTTGCCTATGCGCGCGCATTGGAATCGGGTTTCGATTGCGCGTTCGGAACCCGGTTTTCGGGCACGACCGCGGTCACCGATTATCCGCCGGTCAAACGTCTCCTGAATCGTATGGGCAATCGTCTGATCGCTTGGGTCACGCATTGCCGCTATGATGATTTCACCAACGGCTTCAAAGGCTATCGCCGTTGGGTGGTCGAAGCGATGCAGCCGCTTGTGAGCGCGGATTTCAATCTTACTGTCGAATTGTCGATGAAGGCGGTTCAGACCGGTGCGAAATACAAGATCATCCCGAATGAATGGAAGAATCGCCTGGGTGGCGTTTCAAAATTTCACGTTTCACGATTGGGACCGCGCTATCTGCTGACGATCGCCTATTGTCTGATCTTGAAATATTTGAAGGAGGCCGGTGCCCGGCACCGCACACCCCAGGCCTAATTCAGCCGGGAAAGCTCCCAATAAAGCGGCAGATTGTTCAACGCCACCGCTATCGTGAGCAGCGCGACGAAGCCGCTGTAAGCCAAAGCGCCGGATGGCCGCAGCTTCCGTGCCCATCTAGCCCCCGCAAGGACAAGGACAAAGAAGGCGATATGCGAATGGGCCGCGTAGAGAAAAACGCTATCGCGGAATTGCCAATAGGCATGCAGGCCGATGTTCCCGATAATCCACAATAGAGCGACAGCCCAGATAGACCAAAGCTCGCGCTCCTTTGCGGCGGCAGCAGCACCGAAAACCAGAAGCCCCAGCCATCCCAACACGGCAACCCATCCCAAGGCCGTGTAGTTCTGGCCTCTGAGGTCCCACAGATAGGGATTGGTGGGGAGACCAGAGGGATAACGCGCCGCTTGGGGTGCCACGAACGCGGTGGCGCCGAATGTCCAGGCCACATTGCCGACGGATTGGCGCATGGTGGTTGTTTCTGCTGCCGCTGCGGACCAGTACACCTGCTTGATAACGCCGATGGGATTGTCGACGCCCTTGATCGGCCAAACGGTGAATGACGCGATACTCAGTGCGACGGCGATGATGCCCACGCCGGCTCCGAATCCGATGGTGCCGATTAAGGCCTTGCGCGGCGGCTGCCGTGTCAGCCGGCAGACGAACTCCGCCAAACCCGACAGCATCACATTGGTGATTGTGATGCCGAAGCTTGCGACGGCGACACCTATCCGTGCGGCAAGCGCGGGTTTGCGGTTCTGAATCCAGCGGATCGACAACAAAAACTGGTAGGCCAAAGCGATAAAGGCGAGATCGTAAGTTTCCGGCAGCACCCCAAGCAGAAGCGATGTCGTCGAGAGCGCCCACAGGGCCGTCAAAATACATGCGGTCCATCGTTGCACATTGAGCGCGATGGCGATCTTGTACGTCAGAATGGCGCTTAAGGCCGCACATGCTGCCGCAATGCTGCACGCCGCAATATGCGCGTCGACGCCCAGACGAGAAACCGGAAGGCAGGCGACACGGACCAGAACCGCAAGCGGATGGCGTACCGCGTAATAGTCTTCGTTCTGGTTCACCGGAAAGGGGTTCGTGCACCACAGCTGCACAAAGCGATCGATATCGAAATCGAATGCGAGATTGCTTTTGCGGAAAATCTCGCCGGCGGCGACCGCAGGCACATTGGAAAGATGAAAAGCGAAGACAAGCAAGCCGATAATGCTTGTGTCCCAGATGGTTTTCAGCTTGCTCATTCTCACCTTCGCAACGGCGATGCTGCCGGTTCAGACTTTGCTCAACACGCGGCCGGGTCGTGCAATCTGCACGGTGCCCGTGGCCGATCCGAGAAGATTCTGAATGAGGCCGTCTATCTTCTCGAACTGTATTCCCCGGCAGAATCTGTCACCGGCATCCCCGGCTTGATCTGGCAACCGTCCCAATCGAGACTTCACCGCCAAAGCCTGCACGAGCATTGCCGTGATTTCCTCTGGATCGTTGGACACCAATCCAAAATTGTTGTCGCGAACGATGGCGGCGGCTTCTCCGGTAAGCGATCCAAGCGACAGAATAGGCCGGCGCGCGCCGATATATTCGAAAAGCTTACCGGGAATCACGCCATCTCCAGCGGGATCGATCCAGCGGCATTCGAGCAGGATGTCGGCTTGGCGTTCCACGCGCAGGATTTCCGTCCGGGGAACTGCGTCGCGAATTTCAACACAGTCCTCGATACCGATCTGCCGGGTCAGCGCGGCAACGCTCCCATTGGTATCGGAATAAAACAGGCAGCGAATGTTCTTTCGCTGTTCGCCGAGCGCGGCAATCGCCTTGAACAAGGGTGTGGGATCGCGGCGGCCAGGATAAATCGTACCCGCATGCACGATAGTGAGACGAGCGGGATCGATGGGCGCCACATCTTCCAGCCCCTCGTAATCCTTCGGATCATAGCCATTGTAGCTGAGCAGAATTGGCTTGCCGGTGATCTTGCCCAACCGCTCGCGTGCCTCGTTGGTGACGACGACAAACCCGTGAGCGCGCGAAAGCGTGGTTTCTGCGAAGCGGTCATGGAATGGCTTGATGAGCGGGTGACGGTCGAAATATGGGTCGCCGATCCAAAGATCGCGAAGTTCGGCAATCCAGGGGACCCCAAAGCGCAAGGCCAGACGCGACGCAACCACTTGGCCTGAATGTGGTGGTCCGGAGGAATAGATGATGTCCGGCTGCCAACGGCCCTGCCATGACGAAGCCAGCTGGATCGCCGGTTTAATCCAGGGCCGGTACTTGTCCGGAAACAGCACGGCCTGACGGTACAGATCGGTGAGCCCGAGCTTGGCTATGGATGCGCCGGCAGGGGATGGGGCGCCTTGCGCCGGTGCGGGCGCGGAGGCCGTGGTCTGGCTTTGTCCAGACCGCTTAAAAGCAGATTTGATCTTGGTAATGAACCTGCCAGGGGCCTCGTAGGGCAGGTAGTACACATTGGGATGGCTTGGATCTTTGCCCCTGCTGATGCTGGACGGCAATGCAATGGCGACGGTTCGCACATCGTGTCCGGAATTTCTCCAATGCTCGTCCAATTTGCCCGTGCGAACGGCGCCAATCGGCGCATGCGGGGGCAGAAACCCCGACACGAACAATATGCGTAACGGCTTCTGAGCCATAGGTGGGTGGTTTACCGGCTAAATCCTCACGATGTCTATCCTGCCGCAGTTTCTATTGAAATGCCCTTAAATTAACCCCGGATTAGTGCAAATTCTGCTTTATCGGGTAATCCCTTATGGCGCGGCAGTTCTTGATCTAGCGCAATGACTTCTGGATAAGAACTCCAGCATAATATGCTGATGTAAAGTATTTTGGGGTGGGTATGCTTGGTTTCGATTCAATAGGCAGCGCCATTTTGATTGCCTATGACGGCGGTCCCGTGTTGACGACCGACGCGTGGATTAACGACGACGCCTATTTCGGCAGTTGGACCCACGATTACGCAATCCCGGCCGAGCAGATGGATGCGATCAAGCGCGCCAAATTTCATTGGCTGAGCCATGGTCATCCCGATCATTTGAATGTCGAATCCCTGCCGCTTCTTTCCGCCGGCGAGTTTCTTCTCTCCGATCATTATGGCAGCCGCATTCGCAGCGATATCGAGGCAATGGGATATCGGGTGCGGATTCTGAAGGACCATGAATGGGTGCAATTGTCCGATCGTATAAAAGTTTATTCGATCGCCAATGTGAACCAGGATTCGATCCTGCTCATCGATGTCGGTGGAACATTGATCGTCAACACCAATGATTCACCGGATTTCGGCGCTTCAATCCACGTCAGGCGCATCGCGAAGAATTACAAGCATGTCTATTATTGTGCGCTTC
>DATARE010000609.1:0-2483 GCA_036264295.1 Micropepsaceae bacterium
CATGAAATCTCGATTTGCGTTAGGCCGTTGTCCACGTCTTGTTTAACAAGCCGATGAAAGTTATCCTTTTGCAAATCATGGACTTGATTTCTTGGCGGCTAGGTGCGTAAAGCACAGACTTAGCATTATAGCTATCGAGTCCCGGAGTTTGGAAGAATGGCGCAAAATTTGGATATGCAATCTCTCAGATCGGACGATATTCTTAAATTGACGACAGAAATCGTCGCCGCTTATGTCAGCAATAACCCGATTGCGGTTTCGGACGTTCCGGCCATGATCAAAAGCGTCCACAGCACGCTCGGCGGCTTGGGCGGATCAGCGCAAAGCGAAATCCAGACCGGCCAAAAACCCGCCGTTGCGGTCAAGCGGTCGGTCAATCCCGACTACATTGTCTGTCTGGAAGACGGCAAGAAACTGAAGATGCTGAAGCGCTATCTGCGGTCGAACTACAATCTGACGCCGGAAGAATACCGGGCCAAATGGGGCCTGCCCGCGGATTACCCGATGGTGGCGCCCAACTATGCGGCCCAGCGCTCGGAATTCGCCAAGAAGATCGGTCTTGGCCGGACGGCCTCCTCATCGGGCCGGCGCCGGAAGGGCTAACCCCGGGTGACGGACAAAGTCTCGAAACCGGACGACGCCTGGCGCCAGCAGCTGACGCCGCTGCAATATGCCGTGACCCGGCAGAAGGCGACGGAACGCCCCTTTACCGGCGAATATGAAAAGACAACCACGCCTGGAATTTATCGCTGCGTTTGTTGCGGCCAGGAGCTGTTTCAGTCCGACGATAAATTCGATGCCGGCTGTGGCTGGCCGAGCTTCACCCGGCCGAAGGCCGAGGACAATGTCGCGACGCAGTTCGATGCGAGTCACGGAATGCGCCGCACAGAGGTGTTGTGCGCGAAATGCGATGCGCATCTGGGCCATGTGTTTAACGATGGGCCTGGGCCCACCGGCGAGCGTTTTTGCATCAATTCGGCGTCGCTGAAACTCGAGCCGAAGACGTAGATTTACTTGGTCTCAGCGGCTTTCTTTTTCAGCACGAATTCGAGCTTGTTGACGGCAGCGGCTTCGAGGCTGGCGCGCGGCGCATTGCTGGGTGCGGTTAGCGAGATTTCCGTCCCGGTCAGCGAATCAATCGCCGTCACCTTGGCGTAAGTTCCAAGCGTCACGATCTCGATCAGGATGTCGCGGCCGCTGCCTGAGCGCAGCTTCGCCATCAGGCGGCGCGGCGCAGCCTCAACGCCGTCCACACCGTGTCGATGGCCTCCACGAGATGGTCCATCTGCGCATCGGTATGCAGGGGTGAGGGCGTGATCCGCAGGCGTTCCGTCCCCCGCGGCACCGTCGGGAAATTGATCGGCTGCACATAGACATCATGGGTAAAGAGCAGCTCGTCGGACACGACCTTGCACAACGCCGCATCACCCACCAGCACGGGCACGATGTGGCTGGGCGAATCGATCAGCGGCACGTTGCGTTTTCCGAGCAAGCCTTTCAGCCGCGCGGCGCGCTCCTGAAGACCTTCGCGTTCGACATTGCTCTGCTTGAGATGGCGGACCGCAGCCAAAGCACCGCCGGTGATCGCCGGCGGCAGGGAGGTGGTGAAAATGAAACCGGAGGCAAAGGAACGAACGCAATCGACGATCGCGGACGTACCGGTGATGTAGCCGCCCATGACGCCAAACGCCTTGGCCAGCGTGCCTTCGATAATGTCCACGCGATGCATGACGCCGTCGCGCTCGGCCACACCGCCGCCGCGTGGGCCATAGAGGCCGACGCCATGGACCTCGTCCAGATAGGTCATCGCGCCATAGCGTTCCGCGAGATCGCAGATCTTACCGATCTGTCCAAAATCGCCTTCCATCGAATAGACCGATTCGAAGCAGATGATTTTGGGCGCGTGCGCCGGGGCAGCCTTCAGAAGCTCGTCCAGATGCGCCATGTCATTGTGACGATAGATGCGCTTCTCGGCGCCCGAATGGCGCATGCCCTCGATCATCGAGGCATGATTCAGCTCATCCGAAAAGAAGATGCAGCCCGGAAGCAGGCGCGCCAAGGTGGAAAGCGTCGCCTCGTTCGACACGAAGCCCGACGTGAACAGAAGAGCCGATTCCTTGCCGTGCAGGTCGGCAAGCTCCTTTTCCAGCTCCACGTGGAAATGGTTGGTGCCAGAAATATTCCGTGTACCGCCCGATCCGGCGCCAGCCAGATCGACCGCGTCCTTCATCGCCGCGACGACCTTCGCGTTCTGGCCCATGCACAAATAATCGTTGCTGCACCAAACGGTTATGTTCCGAACACCGTTGGATGTATGGTGATCAGCCGCCGGAAAATCACCACGGTGGCGCAGGATATCGGCAAAAATCCGATAGCGCCCCTCGCGCTTCAGCTTGGCAATGTTGTCCTTGAAGACGTGGCCGTACGCGAACGGCATCTGGTCCCTACTCTCCCCCGGCTCTGCCAATCTTCTATATGGCGGC
>DATARE010000017.1:0-26595 GCA_036264295.1 Micropepsaceae bacterium
TGGACCTGGTTCCAGCTGCCCATGATCTTCTGCTTCACCTCCGCAGGGAACGCGACATAATCGAGACTGGCGGCGGTCGCATCGCCCTTGTCATAGGCCCATTGGAAGAATTTCAGGGCTTCCTTGGTGGCAGCTTGGTCCTGGGGCTGCTTGTAGACGAGCACGAAGGTGGCGCCTGCGATCGGCCACGTGTTGGCGCCCGGCTGGTCGGTCAGAATGGTGCCGAAGCCATTGGCCGGATCCCACATGGCCCCCGAAGCCGAAGCCGCAAACGCCGCGGCAACAGGGCTCACCGCTTTGCCGTCTTTGTTGATCATCTTCACATAGGCGAGGTTGTTCTGCTTGGCATAGGCATATTCGACGAAGCCGATTGCGCCTGCCGTTTGGCCCACATTGCCGGCCACACCCTCATTGCCCTTGGCGCCGATGCCGACCGGCCAATCGACCGCCGTGGCGAATTTGACCTTATCGTTCCATTCCTTGCTCACCTTCGACAGGTAATTGGTGAAGATGAAGGTCGTGCCCGACCCGTCGGAGCGATACACAGCGGTAATCGCCTGATCCGGCATGTTCACGCTGGGGTTGAGCTTCTTGACCGCGGCGTCATTCCATTTGGCAATCTTGCCGAGATAGATGTTGGCCAAAGTCGGTCCGTCCAGCACCAGCTGGCCCGGCGTAATGCCGCGGACATTGATCACCGGCACCACGCCGCCGATCACTGTTGGAAATTGCAGCAGACCGAATTTGTTCAGCTCCTGGACCTGCAGCGGCATATCGCTGGCACCGAAGGTAACGGTCTTGGATTCGATCTGTTTGATGCCGCCGCCCGATCCGATCGACTGATAGTTCAGGCCATTGCCCGAGACCGCCTTATAGTCGCTCGCCCATTTGGAATAGACTGGGAAGGGGAAGGTCGCGCCCGCGCCGGAAATATCGACGGCCAGTACCGCTGTTGCCATGCTGACGGCAGCCGCAAACGCCACGGCGCCTACTGATAATTTGTTGAAAAGCCTCATGATTTTCCTCTTCAGGTTCGATGGCAAGGAGGTCCGTGGCCATTGGGCCAGCCGGTCCCCCTTTCCCGCTAACGCGATAACGCCAACATTGCGTGTAACGGATGTCACGTTTGGACGAAGCTTTTATGACAGTGAGGTAACGACGCCCGGAACCCAAAGAAAAGGCGCCGGCAGGCTCTGCCGGCGCCCTTTACACAAGAAAATCGTGACCTCTCACATATGGGCCATATGCCAGACCATGCCGCGGCCTTCGCCCTTCTTGTCGCCGGCCGCCGAATCCATGCTGAAATAATAGAGCGGCTTGCCCTTATAGGCCCATTGCTTGGAGCCATCGTCGCGGGTGATGACCTTGAAGTCGCCCATGTCCTTATCCGACGCTTCGGCCTTCAGCGCCGGCCAGTTCATCAGGCACATGCCGTTGCAGGAAGACTTGTTGGCTTCCTTGTCATTGTCCCAGGTGTAGAGCGTCATGCCCTTGGAATCCATCATCATGCCGTTCATGACTTTGACGCTGGCCGGCATCGCCTCTGCGGCCAGAGCGATTCCATAGGAGGCGAGCGCGAAAAGCGCAGCCGAAGTCAAAAGGGTCGTTCCACGCATCTTTGTTTCTCCCAAAAAGGGTTGCTGAACCACTGGACTTTGGGGCTGGGTGCTGCTGCCCGTCGCAATCCGAATGGTAAATTACACAAATTCGCCCCGCGAAGCCATGGGAGGGCGCGCGCTATTGCCAAGCCCATGCTTTGCGAACGGCTTTTTGCGATGATAGTTTCGCCCATAAACCGGAGGGACTGAGACAATGCGTGCAAAATCTTCCTGGAATTTGCCGGCCTTAAGCATGCTCGCGGGGCTAGGTGTGGGCCTTATCCCCGGCCAAGCCGCCGCTGTGCCTTTCACCGTGACCTCCTCCACCTTCTCTGACGGCGGCATGCTGACCAAGAAGCAAGCGGCCGACGATCCGATGCGCATGTGCGGCGGCGAGAACGTATCGCCCGCGCTCGCCTGGGTGAACGCACCGGCCAACACCAAGAGCTTCGTGGTCTTCATGCTCGACCCCGACGGGCTGCTGGGGCAGGGCGTCTCGCATTGGGTCGGCTACAACATTCCGGCGAATGTAAAGGGCCTCGCCGAAGGCGAGATCACCAAGGGCTCGAAGAATTTCGTTGGCGGCAAGGGCACGCGCGACAACGCCCTTTATATCGGCCCCTGCCCGCCGGCCGGCGATGCCCCGCATCATTACGTGTTCACGGTGGTGGCGACCGAGCTTGACCCGGGCGCGCTGAAGCCCGGCATGACACGCGACGAAGTCTATGCGGCAATCAAAGGCCATACGCTGGCTGGTGCGAGCGTCGTCGGCAAATATGCCCGCTGAACGGCGGTAGGCCGCTGTCCGGCCGGGTGCATTAGAGAGCGATTAACCTTGTTGCTTCGCAATGGGACGTAGAGCGGCAGGCCCGGCGAGCGGGTAACGCTTCCTCAATGCCGAGGCTTGATTGTGTCGTCGAGAACTTCCGATGACACGCAGAAGCATGTCTCTCTTCATTGTGCTGGCATTTACGCTTGCCGGTGTCGCGCTTGGCTCGCCTCTGCTTGCAGCATCGGCGCTGGGCGCGGCGGCGCTTCTTGCGGCCATGGCGATGCGGCGTGCCGCGGCGCTTGAGCGTCGCGCCGACCGCTTGAGCCAAACCGCCGCCGAACTCGCGACCGAAAACGCGCGGCTAACCGAGCGCGAAGCCGCCCGCGACCATGCCCGCGAGCGGGCCGAAGAGGCCAACCGCGCCAAATCGCACTTCCTTGCCACGATGAGCCATGAAATCCGCACGCCGATGAACGGCGTCTTGGGCATGGCACGGCTGTTGCTCGAAACGCCCCTTGCACCCGACCAGAAGACCTATGCCGAAGCCATCCGCCAGTCCGGCCGGTCGCTTTTGGCCTTAATCGAAGACATCCTCGATTTTTCCAAAATCGAATCGGGCCGGCTGGTGCTCGAACAGAGCGACGTCGCGCTGCGCCCGCTGATCGAAGGTATTGCCGAGCTGCTCGCGACGCGGGCGCACGCCAAGAACATCGAAATTGCCACCGCCATTGCGGCCGATGTTCCCCATCACATCCGGGCGGACGGCATCCGGCTGCGGCAGGTGTTGACCAATCTCGTGGGCAATGCCGTGAAATTCACCGAACAGGGCGGCGTGCTCGTTTGCGCCTCCTTGTCGCGCACATCCGCGACGAGCACAGCACTCCTTCTGTCGGTGCGTGACACCGGCATCGGCGTGCCGCCGGACAAATCCGCAAAGATCTTCGAAGATTTCGTGCAGGCCGACTCCTCCCATGCGCGGCGCTTCGAAGGCACTGGACTCGGGCTCGCCATTTCCAAGCGGCTTGTCGAAGCCATGGGCGGGTCGATTGGCGTGCGACCGCTTCAGGGGGGCGGCAGCGAATTCTGGGTGAGCCTGCCCCTCGAACAAGCGATGGCGGCCAGCGCCTCATCGCCGCTCGAAGCCAAACGGGTGGCGCTGATTTCACGCTCTCAGATCGTCTGCGAAGGGCTGAGCCTCCAATTGGAGGCCGCCGGCGCGCAATGCACAATCCTGGCCGATATCGACCCAGCCATCGGCACCGGCAATGGCTTCGACCTGGTTCTCTTCGATGGCGCGCAAGGCATGAGCCTGCCCCATGCGCAAGATACGGGTGCTCCCGTCGTGGCGCTTCTTCTGCCCGGCGAGCGCACGCGGCTGTCGATGCTGTCCGATGCAGGCATCGCCGCCTATCTGATGAAGCCGGTGCGCCAGGATTCGCTAGAGACGCGCGTGCTGGCGGTGCTGGCGGGCGAGACGGACCTGACAGTGACGCCCGCGCCTGACGCCGCCCCGCGCAATAGCACCGGTGGCCTCTCCATTCTTCTGGCCGAAGACAATCCGGTGAATGCGTTGCTGGCGCGCGAGTTGCTGCGGCGGCGCGGCCACATTGTCGAAGCGGTCACGACGGGCGAAGCCGCGGTCGCAATCTGCGCCAACCGGCGCTTCGATGTGGTGATCATGGATTTGCACATGCCCGGCCTCGATGGCATCGAAGCAAGCCTGCGCATCCGGAAGGTGGAAGCGGAAAACGGCTGGAAGCCGGTTCCCATTTTCGCGCTGACGGCGGATGCGCTCGAAACCGGGCGCAAAGCGTGCCTGGATGCCGGCATGGATGGCTTCCTTACCAAACCGGTCGATCCCGCCGATCTGGACGCCGTGCTCGCGACCATCACGCCGGCGGTCACGCTCGCGGCCTAGTTGAAGCAAAGCGGGTGTCTTCCGGGAAACCGCCTGCCGTGCTTCACTCCCGCCATGAGCAAATCACAAGCCTCCAATCTTCCCTATCGGCCTTGCGTCGGCGCAATGGTGCTCAATTCCAACGGCCTCGTCTTTGCCGGCAAGCGCATCGATCAGAGCATCGAGGCCTGGCAGATGCCCCAAGGCGGCATCGATGAAGGCGAAACACCCGAGCAAACCCTGAAGCGCGAACTGATGGAGGAAATCGGCACCGATCGTATCGAGATCCTGCGCGAACACCCCGATTGGCTCACCTATGAACTGCCCGACCATCTATTGGGCGTGGCCTGGGAAGGGCGCTATCGCGGCCAAAGACTGAAATGGTTTGCGGTGCGCTTTTTGGGCTCCGATCGCGAGATCAATCTCAAGACGCCGCACCAGGAATTTTCCGAATGGAAATGGACTGCCGTGGACGAGCTCTTGCGGCTGATCGTGCCTTTCAAGCGTGACATCTATGCCAAAGTGATCGAGGCGTTCGGCGATCTGGCGCAGCCGTCGCGCTGAACGGTTTTAGTTGCTGGCGGTTTTCGCAGCCGCGCCCTGTTTCTTGAAATCGGCCATGAAGGCCTGCAGCGAATCGACGGATGCGATCTGCTTGGCCAGATCGCGAAAGGCGACACCCTGGCGGTCGATGGTTTCGCTGACAATGGCAAAGGCTTTGGCGTCGGGGCTGGCGCTCATCTTCTCCGCATAATGCTCGCGCAGCCTGTCGAGCCCGGATTCATTGCCGCCGAGCGAATAGGCGACCGCGGCGCGCATGATGAGCGCACGCTCATCGGGCAGAAGCGGCCCGCTCGCATCATAACGGTCGCCGAGCACCTCTTCGGCTTTGGCGCCGGCCAGTTTCCAGTCGCCGGAATCCCACGCCACATCGGCGCGCAGCTTGCCGGCTTGCGGCGACTCGTCGTCGGCGATCAGATCGATGGCCGATTCATATTGCTTCAGCCCGGCAAGAGCGCGTGCCTCCAACAGCCGGCGGGCGGCATTGAGCTCGTCGGGCAGCCGCGTCTGCCGCGTTTCATTGATGGTGGCGAGCGCCTCTTTCGGCTTGTGGTCGAGCAGATAGATCGTCGCGAGCCTGGTCGCCACCTGCGCCCGTGCCACACCTTCCAAGCGGTCCTTCACCTGATGGTCCAGCAATTGCTCGGCCGGACCCAGAAGATCGACCATCACCAGGCGATCGCTCAGGCTACGGATCATTTCATCGCCCTCACGGCCGATCGGCGTCAGTTCGATGAAATCATAAAACAACGCCAGCGCATCGACGGGACGCATCTTGTCTGCCTTGCCGCCAAGGAACAGATCGTTGAACGCCCGGCGCATGTCGTCCTGGGCATCGCGGGCAAGGTCGGCATTGGGGAAATTCAGCGCCGCGATCCGCAGCACCGTCAGGCCTTCGCGCCAACTCTCCTGCGCGAAATAGAGGCTGCCCAATTTGCGCAGCGTCTTGAGTTCCAGATCGTCGCCGCGCCAGCGATAGCGGAGCTCTTCGAGCCGCTTGATGGCATCCGCCGGCTTGGCCTTCTTGGCCGCAAGCTCGATCTGCACCCGAGCGAACACCGCTTTGGCCGCAATCGGCGCATAGTCGGTCTGCTCCAGCGTGCGCAGCCGGGAGATGGATTCATTGATGTGCCCCTGCGCGGCCAGAAGCTGCGCCTGATAAAGCCGGCTCTCCACCGATTCGCGCGGGGTGAGTTGCGGCGAAAGCTGATCGAGCGCGTCATTGGCGCTGGCGAGATCGCCTTGCGCCAGACCGGTTTCCGCGCGCGCGAGCCGCGCCCGTGTCTGCCAGGTGTCGGGATAAAAGCGCAGCACCGTCTGGGAAATCGCCAGATCGCGACGCGCATTGGCAAAATCGTCGAGCTTCGCTTCCGCCATGCCCCGCCACAGCGCGGCATGCGGATCGGCGGCTAGCGCAGGCCCGGACAAGGAGGTGCGCGCATCCGCATAACGGCCCATCATGTATTGAGCCGCACCCTTCATCGCGGAGATGCCCGGATCGTTGGCGAGTTTCGCATCCACGGCCTGGATGATCTGGATTTCGCCCAAAGCTTCGGGGGCGAGATTCTGTGCAAGCAGATAGCGCGCCAGATTCAGCCGCGCCTTGTTGCCTTCGCTTTCGGGAAGCCGCGCCACGGCAGCCCGCAGGTTCCGCTCCGAAGCAATCACATCGGCGGTGCCCGCTTTCGCCCATTGCACCAGATCGATGAAAGCAGGGCCCTGTTTGCTGGTAAGCATTTGCACGACGGGTTCGGTGGTGGCGCCCGATGCGGCGGAGAGCGCAAGTCCCTTGGGCCGCGAGACCGTGACGATCTCGCTTTGCACCTGCACGGCGATATCATCCGAAAATGGGACAATGCCAATTCCAGCGGCCGTCGGCAGTGCTTCCATCTCGACGAAGCGCTTGGGCGTCAGCACGCCTTTGCCGGGCCTGCCAGGCACGACGAACAAATGATCGCCGGCCTGCGCATCGGCCAATTGGATGACGTGCACGGCACCGGGCAGCGGTGTGGTCAGCGTGGTCTCGCCATCGGCACCCTGACGCGTGAAATTCACCGGATCGGGCGTTGCGGCGGCGCCCGACGCAAGGCGAATGTTCAGCGCGGCTTCGTTTTCCTGAACCGATGGCAGCAGCGGCGTCTTGAATTGCAGTTTCAGCACGGCCGCGCCGCCGGATTGTTCGCTTTCGGCCTTCACAATGATGGAGGCAAGCGGTGCGAGCAGCGACGCCGCCTCGATGGCGGGATGACCGTCGAGCACGATCCACAGCGTTTCGCCACGCGTGAACACCGCGGCCGTGCGGCCACGCGCAGCGGGAAAATGCAAGACTGCGCCGTCGCGCGTCATCTCGGCGCTGGGACTGGCGGTTTCGGTCATCGCAGGCATGACAATGGGGGCTGCGGCCGGTGTGGCTATGGTGGTCTTGCCGGATTTCAGCGCCGCCGCAGCATCCGATCCTTTTGGCGGCGGATTGGGTTGCGGCGCGGCGGGCGCCGGTTTGGCAGGGGCTGGGGCGATGGCCGATGCGTCGGTTTTCGGCGCCATCACGTCGATGACGACTTTCGCACCATTGCGGGAATCCTTGAAGGCGGATTCCGCATCGGTCTCCAGATCGACGACGGTCGCGGTGCCATCCAAATGCCAGCCGGCCGATTTCACCCAAGCGGGCGAGCGCGTCTGAAGCACGGAAAAATCAGGTTTGGCCAGCGCTTCGAAGCGCACGGAGACGCGGCCCTGGCCGGGATAGACGGTGTAGACCACGGGCGTCGTCCAATCGAACACCACCCGGGTGTAATTCGCATATTCGCCGATGCGCATCTTCACGACGGGCAGATTGGTGACGTCCGTCACCTCTTTCTTCACCTGCGGCGGCAAAGGCGGGGGAAGGTCCGGCGGTATGCCTTTGAAACTGTCCGGGACGAGATCGATTGCGGTCTGGGTGCCTTGCGTCGAATTGTGCAAGGCGGCTGCATTTTTCAGCGCGAAGCGATAGGTGAGCCCGTCGCGGTCCTTGCGCCCGGTGGACACGTAAGAAGCAAGGCTTTCGGTCAATCTGTCGATATTGGTATCGATGGCATGGCCGATGCGCAGGGTCAGCACGCCATCGGCGATGGAAGCCGTGACAGGCGTCGCTTGCGCGAAGGTGAAAAGAATGCGCGCATAGCCCTGGCTGGTATCGATGCTGACGCTGTCCGGTTTCGCTGCCGTCTGCGGTGCAGATGGGGCTGGCGCTTGCGCGGATGCGGGCGCTGCAGTCGCCGGCGCCTGCGCCTGTGCGCCCGCGCTGGCGAGGACGCCAAGCGCGAGAGCCCCAACGAAACGCGAAAGCGGCGAGGTGCGCATGGGGACGGACTATTTGCCCGGTACCGCAGGCGCGGCAGGCGCAGCAGAAGCGACAGGAGCTGGCGTTGGCGCTGCCGCCGCGGGAGCGCCCGCAACGGCTGCGCCTGCAACGGCTGTGTCCGCAGCGGCAGGTGCCGGAACCTTATATCGGCTGGCCAATTCCAGGCTCAGCTTCTGCGCCGTTTCCGGCGGAAGTGCGGCCATGATTCCGGCCACCACGTCGGGCTTCATGCGTCCTGCCACGCCGAGGCGGACCGTGTCGTCCAGCGAGGCAAAAATGCGCGCCGCGTCCTTGGGCTTCATCGCGGTATAGACCTTCACCAGCCCGTCGAGCTGCTCCAACTGTTTCGCGTCGAGCTGTCCAAGCAGGGCTTCGATCTTCGTTTGCAGCACCTTCAATTCGCCGATCTTGCCATCCACGCGCTTTTCCGTGGCGGCGATGATGTTGGCACGCAGATCCAGATCGCGCTGGCGCTGTTCCAATGCGTCGCGGCGATCCGACAGCGATGTGAGCACATCCATCTCGGCGGCGCTGACGCCGCTGGCATCGAGATCGGCGGAAAGTTCGTCCGCGGCTTTGGGCGCTTCGGCCGGCTTTGCGGTTTTGGCCGGCACCGGAAGTGCAGCGTTGATCGCCGCGAGCGGATCGGCGGGTTTGCCGGCAGGCGCGGCGGCGCCGGGTTTGGCGGCGGTAGCCGTGCCAGGCTTTGCGGCGTCGGCCGCGGGTTTCGCATCGGGCGCGGGCGCGGCGTTGGCGGTGAAGGCGAGGCCCCCCGCCTTCAGCGCGAACAGGATCACCCCGATCGCAATCACCGCGGGTAGCAATCGGACTTCGGACCTTTGGACGCGTTTGGGTTTGTTCACGGGCTTCATCGCAAAATCCTTCTCAGCGCGCGGCGCGGAAATTTTCGGAGAAAATGGGCATGGCGCGCGTTTGCGGCTGGGGCTCAGGCCGGGAGGCGCGCGCGTTTTCCATGCGGCTGGCGATGCGTTCGCCGGCACTCGTCAGAAGCGACAATTCATCGGCCAGTCCGCGCGCAGAACTCACCTTACGCCCAAGCGTCTCGTCGGCCTGCTGCGCGGCGGCGCGCAAACCCGCCAGACTCGATTGCGCCGCAGTGATTGCACCGTTGAGCGCGCGCACGGTGCTGGTGAGGCTGTCCTGGTCATTGCGCAGGTTTCGCAGCCGGCTTTCGAGGCGCACGCAACAATAGAGCGTGGCGGCAAGCAGCACACCGAGGGTGATTTCGACGATCAGGGAAACGGGCAGATTGGCGATCATGGCGGTTCTCAATAAATCCCGGAATTGTCGGTGCGCTTGGCCGTGCCTTCGACGCGAACGGCAACGGAAGAGCCGATGCGGCCCATCCGTCCTTTCAGCAACGGCACACCGCCGCAGCGCAATTCGATCGGAGAATCGGGGCTCGCGTTGAGCATGATCGTCTGCCCCACTTCCAGGTTCATCACCCGGTTCAACGGCAGGCGCTGTTCGTCGAGGATGGCATCGATCTGCACGCGGGTGGACCAAAGTTCGGTCGCCAGATGGTTTTCCCAAATGGAGTCGCGGCCGAATTTCTCGCCCATGAATTGCTGCAGCAGCAATTTGCGGATAGGTTCCAGCGTGGCATAGGGAAGCATCAGTTCGATGCGTCCGCCGCGGTCTTCCATGTCGATGCGGAGCTTGACCAGGATGGCCGCGTTGGCCGGGCGCGCAATGGCCGCGAAGCGCGGATTGGTTTCCAGACGGTCGAGCACGAAGCTGATCGGCGCCAACGGTTCGAAAGCCTGCACCATATCGTTCAGGATCACCTCGATCATGCGCTGGACCAGCGTGCGTTCGATCGTGGTGTAGGGCCGTCCTTCGATGCGCATCGCCGCGGTTCCCCGGCGGCCCCCGAGCAGCACATCGACGATGGAATAGATCAGGTTCGAATCCACCGTGAAGAGGCCGTAATTGTCGAGCTCTTCGGCGCGAAACACCGCCAGAATGGCGGGCAGCGGAATGGAATTGAGATAATCGCCGAACCGTATCGAGGTGATGTTGTCGAGACTGACTTCGACATTGTCCGAGGTGAAATTGCGCAAGGATGTCGTCATCAACCGCACCAGCCGGTCGAAGACGATTTCCAGCATCGGCAGGCGTTCGTAAGATACGAGCGCCGAATTGATGATGGCACGGATGCCGGATTTGTCGGCCTCGGCATTCTCGCCGACATCGAAGCCGAGCAGCGAGTCGATTTCGTCCTGATTGAGGATGCGCTCGGTCGGAGTTGCGCGTTCGCCGTCGGCCGCACTCTCTTCGCCCGACGCATTGGCCTCAGGGTTGGAAAATTCGTCCTCGGGTTTCGGTTCGGTGGGATCAGCCATGGCGGTTCGTTCTCACTGGACAATCATTTCTTTGAGCAGCACATCGCGTACCGGCGTGGGCGCCGCGGCGAGATTCACCCGGCGCAGCAGCTCTTCTTTCAGGCGCATGACGCCGGCCGAACCGCGGATGTCCTCGACGCGAAGCTCGCGCAAATAGGTCTGGAACTGATCGGTGATGCGCGGCAGTACCGGCTCGATGGCGGCCTTGGCTTCCGCCTTCTCCAATTCCAGCGCCACCGACAGTTTTAGATAGGCCGGGGTGGAATCGGGTGTCTGGATGTTCACGATGATGTCGGGAATATCGAAAAACGCGGCCTGGGCCGGGGGCAATTTGTCGGCTTCGGTTTTGACGCTTTCGGCTGAGGCTTCGTCGGCGGGTTTGCCCGACGACATGCCGAAGAAATAGAAGGCCGCACCGCCGCCGCCGAGGACAAGCACGATCCCCGCAATGGCGACGATCTTCAGCTTCATCGGCAGCTTCAGGATGGCCAACGGATTGGCAAAGCGCAAAATGCCCGTCACGGGCCCAAGGATCTTGCCGACCAAACCCTTCTTTTTCGGTGCTGGCGCCGCACCTTCACCTTCGGCAGGGGCTTCGCCGTCTTCTTCCGGCGGCGGATCCTCGGTTTTTGCTTTGCTGGCCATGGCTGCCTCGGCATCGATAAGGTGAATGCGAGGCTGAACTTAGGATCGCTTGGTTAAGGACTCGTTTGGGATGGGGAAAAATTTGCCGCCCATGCGATGCATGGGGCCATTCGCGCGCGAAAGCGGCGAAATATACAACCCCGGCCGGCGATGATAGCGTTTATCGTTAACAAGATGTTGCGCTGCCGGTCTCGTTTCCGCCGGCAGCGCCAATTGGGGGCAGGAATGCGCAAGCTCACGGCGATGCTGGTGATGATTTTCGTGCTCGGTGCACTTGGCGGCATCGGTTCGAGCCAAGCCCAAACCCCTGGAACCACGGCCGCGGCGGCTCCGGCTCCCGCTGCAACCAAAGCAGCGACAATCGATCCCAATAGTGTGCTTCTCGCCATCGGCAGTCTGATCGTCATCGGGGCGGCGGCGTTCGTGATGGGGCGGAAATCCGACATGCTGCGCGATTCCGAACCCACCGATTTCGGTGGCGCCCAGCCCTCGCCGAATGCCCAATACCGCCGCCCTTACAGCCTGGCGCAAACCCAGATGGCGTGGTGGTTCGGCATTATCCTGGCGGCGTTCCTCTATGCTGTCTTTGCCAATCCCGCGCACAAGGTCGAAGGCATCTTGAACGACACCGCCCTGATTCTGATGGGAATCGGGTCGGGCACGGCAATCGGAGCCGCTGTCGTCGAACAGTCCAAGGGTGACAAGCCCAGCACGCTGAGTCAGTTCAAGGCAACCGTCGCAGCCTTGAAGCAAGTCCCGGCGGGCACCACGCCGCCGCCGGCCCTGATTGCCGCGCGAGACGAGTTGGCCAAGAAGGTCGCCTCCGAAAACCTTATCAAGGACCTTCTGACCGATGCGGACGGCGTGGGCCTGCATCGCTTCCAGTCCGTGGTGTGGACCTTTGTGCTCGGCGTGATGTTCCTGGTCATGACCATCACCAGCGCGAATTTCGCGTTCCCCATTTTCGACGAACGCTTGCTCGCTGTGCTGGGAATCAGCGGCGGCGTCTATCTGGGGTTCAAGATTCCCGAAAAGCCTTCCTGAGCCGCGTTACGGTTTCCCGGCAAATGTTGCCCCTTTAGGTCCCCTCCACACCGGCGATGCTTGCCGGGCGCGCCTCCCGAACCGCCGAAAATCCGCGGAGACCCTGCCCTTTCTGACATGGCACAGGGCGTGCACTTCAGGAACGCGAAGGATCAAAGGAGCGCTCCAGAAGGGGGCGGGTATCCGTGGAAAACACCTTTCTCGTCGGGCTGTCGCAACAGATGGCCGTCAATCGCGCCATGGAGGTGGTGGCGAACAATCTTGCGAACCTCTCCACCCCGGCGTTCAAGCGTGAATCCGTTCAGTTTGAAGAATATATGACCCCGGTCGCGGCCACCGAGGCCGAGGGTGGGGGCACTACCAATGTGGCCTTCGTGCTCGACCGCGGCGTCGCCCGCGATCTTTCGGAAGGGCGCTTCGATCCCACCGGCAACACTCTCGATATGGCGGTGGCGGGCAATGGCTATTTCGTCGTCCAGACCCCGGATGGCGAACGTTACACCCGCAACGGACATTTCAGTCTGAACGAGCAGGGCCAATTGGTGACCGACGAGGGTTACCAGGTGCAGAGCGATGGCGGCGCGATCACGCTGCAACCCCAGGACGGCGACCTCAGGGTCGGCTCGGACGGCACGCTCAGCACGAATCTGCAGCAGCTCGGGAAATTGAAGGTCGTCGAATTCGCCAATGAGCGTGCGCTCAAAAAAGCCGGCGCCAGTCTGTTCGACGCCGCGGGCCAAACGGCAACACCCTCCACCACCGCCCGCATCCGCCAGGGCATGATGGAGAAATCCAATGTCGAACCGATGATCGAAATCAGCCGCATGATCGAAATCATGCGCGCCTATCAGGCGAGTTCGGACCTGACAAAATCCGGCGAAGATTTGTTGAAGCAGGCGATCGAGAAACTCGGCGCCGTTCCTGGAAATTAGGAGAATAGACCATGCGCGCTTTAAGTATCGCCGCCACCGGCATGCTGGCACAGCAGACCAATGTGGAAGTGATCGCGAACAATCTCGCGAACATGAACACCACCGCCTACAAAATGCAGCGGGCGGAATTCCAGGACCTGCTCTATCAAAACGTCGAACGGCCCGGCTCAGCTTCCGCCGACACCGGCGCGGTCCTGCCCGCGGGTATCCAGATCGGTGTCGGCGTGCGCACTGCGGCGACCTATCGGATCACCGGCCAGGGCAATCTCAGCTCCACCAGCAATCCCTACGATCTCGCCATCAACGGCAAGGGCTATTTCCATATCCAGATGCCCGACGGCACGGACGCCTACACGCGGGCGGGCGCGTTCTCGCTCTCTCCGGAAGGCCAGCTCGTCACCGACAAGGGCTATGTGGTGGCGCCCGGTATCGCCATTCCGCAGGATGCGATTTCGGTCACCATCAACGCGCAGGGTCAGGTGCAGGCGTTGACCGCGGCATCGAACACGCCGCAAACGCTGGGCCAGATCGAACTCGCGCGCTTTCCCAATGACGGCGGATTGCAGGCAAACGGCGACAATCTCTACACCGAAACGCCGGCCTCGGGCACCGTACTCACCGGCCTGCCCGGCTCACCCGGATATGGCACGCTGCAGCAGGGGTTTCTCGAAACCTCCAATGTGAACGCGGTGCAGGAAATCACCGACCTGATCACCGCACAGCGCGCCTATGAGATGAATTCCAAAGTCATTTCGGCCGCCGACCAGATGCTGCAAATCACCTCCAAGATGAGCTGATCCCATGACCTTTCGTTTCATCCTCGCGCTTGCCTTCTGCACCGTCGCGTTCAGCGCCTTCGCGCAGGATGCCAACAATCAGGCCGAACTGCTTGTCCCCGCGCACGATATCGCGCGTGGCTCGGTCATCGCCGAAGACGATCTGACGACGAAATCCGTTCCCGTTCTGCGCATGAACGAATCCTTCGTTCACACGCTGTCGGATGCGGTGGGCAAGGAAGCCAAACGGGCATTGCACGCCGGCGAAACCTTGCGCCTCTCCGATCTCAAGCGGCCGACCATGGTCGCCAAAGGCGCCCCCGTCACGATGGTGTTCGAGGCACCAGGCATGTCGCTGACCGCGGTCGGACGCGCGCTTGCCGAAGGCGGCGAAGGCGATTCCATCGCCGTGCTGAATCCAACGTCTTATCGCCAGGTGATGGCCGTGATCACCGCGCCGGGCACGGTCCATGTCGGTTCGTCCGGCACCGCGCCCAAGGCCCCCGAAAAACTCGCCACCGCGAAATAACCGAAGGACAACAGATGACCCGCACCATCCGCCGACATGCCGCCGTACCGGCCACGCTCGCTCTGGCTTCGCTGCTGTGCGCCTGTGCCAGCACCGTGGACAAGATCGAACAAATCGGCCAGCCGCCGGCCTTGCACCCGATTGCCGTGCCGCAAGGCGTCGTCTCCGGTGCACCGGTTTCGCTGCCGCAACCGGCGCCGGATTATCAAGCACCCCAGGCCAATTCTTTGTGGCAGACAGGCTCGCGCAGCTTCTTCCGCGATCCGCGCGCGGCCAAGGTCGGCGATCTTTTGACCGTGCAGATCGCGATCGGCGATCAGGCGAAGATTGCCAACACGACGTCGCGGTCCACCAAAGCCGCCGAAGATTCCAGCGCGCCCAATCTTCTGGGGCTGGAAAGCCGCCTGAAAGGGGTTTTGCCCAAATCGGTGGATCCTTCGAAGCTGATCACGCTGGGTTCGGATTCCTCCAACACCGGAACCGGCTCGGTGGATCGTTCGGAAAACATCAACCTGACGGTCGCTGCCGTCGTCACTCAGGTCCTGCCCAACGGCAATCTGGTGATCCAAGGCCAGCAGGAAGTGCGCGTCAACAACGAGGTGCGCGAATTGTCGGTCTCTGGCGTGGTGCGGCCCGAAGACATTTCCAACGCCAACACCATCAGCCATACGCAGATTGCGGAAGCGCGGATTTCCTATGGCGGCCGCGGTCAGATCACAGACGTGCAGCAGCCGCGCTATGGGCAGCAATTCTTCGACATCGTCTGGCCGTTTTAGGTGGGAGAATAGCGCGTAGCGGTTTGGGAAAGACCAACCGCTATGCGCTATTCATTTCTGCTCAATCGTCCCGGTACACCCGCTCCCGCCGCTCGTGGCGTTCCTGGGCTTCCAGCGACAATGTCGCGATGGGACGTGCATCCAGCCGCTTCAGAGAAATCGGCTCGCCGGTCTCCTCGCAAAACCCATAGGAGCCGTCTTCCAGGCGCCGCAGCGCCGCATCGATTTTCGAGATCAGCTTGCGCTGGCGATCGCGCGTGCGAAGCTCAAGCTGCCGCTCCGCTTCCGTGGTGGCGCGGTCCGCAAGATCGGCATTCGGTGTCGGTTCGGATTGAAGATTCTGGATGGTTTCGCGGCTCTCGCGAAGGATGTCGTCCTTCCAGGCCACGAGCTTGCGGCGAAAATATTCGCGCTGACGCTCATCCATGAACGGTTCGTCGTCGGACGGCCGGTAGCCGTGCGGCAGTTCGGTCGCCATGCACTCTCCTCAAAATCAAACGGATGCCATTGGCGGCGCGGTTATAGCGGCGCGCCCTCATCCGGGCAAATGGAAAGAAAAGGTCGCGAAAACGTGAAGCTAGACCGGCGGCCGCTCGGCTTGTTCCAGTTTTGCGAGTTCCACGCGGGCGCGCAGATCGATCTCGTCCAGAACCCCCTGAAGCTTGGGATCGACGAAATGTTCCTTGTGCTTGGAGATGGCAAGCGCCAGACGGTTGAGGGTGCTGCGGGGAATTCCGCCGGTCAGCAGGCCGTCGCGGACTTCGTCCAGCAGCGTCAAAAGCTGTTCACCATGTTTGACGCCGCGCTGGCGGCTATCGGTGGAATCCTCCACGCCCTGCAGGGCAAGAATGGTATCGACCGCGGAAAGAGGTGAGGTTCCCGTCAGGGGAGCGGCGGTTTTCGTCTCGGCCATTTCCTCGGCGGCAAAGCTGGCACCGCCGGATGGCGCAGCGGTTCCCGCCCGCCGCACCGGCGTGGCGTTTTCCAATCTGCGTGTCGATTTGATTTCCAAGGCGTCAACACCCTTCTGCCGGTCACAGTTTCTCGCCTTAGGCTTAATAAAAGCCTAAGCCGCCTTCTGGCGTTACTCGGTCTCCCACAGGACCCGCTCATAATCCTGGCCGCCATAGAAGATGCGGACGATGACGACATCATCGGACAGAACCCGAAAGACGATTGTCGCGCGGCGTTCGAAGCCGATCGTACGCAGGCCTGGGCGTATGTCATCACGCCGCATGCCGCGTTGGGGAGCATATTCAAGGGCCATGCAGGCCGCTTCAATGCGCCCAATATAGGCACCGGCCGTTTCGAGGCCAGCCTCGTCGGCAATGTAATCGTACAGGGCCAAAAGATCGGCTTGGGCGAGCGGACGAAAGCTGACCTTATACCTTTTCATTCCGCGCCTTGATGCGTTGGGCATGACGCTTACGCAGGCGCTTGAAGACAGTGTCGGCGGGAATATTCGGGCGGGGGTCGTCAAAAGCTTCGTCCACACGCTGGCGCAGCCATTCGCCAATAGCTGACTCTTCGCGATCCAGAGCACGAACGGCAGCGCGCATGACCTCGCTCGCGGAGGAATATGCGCCGGATTTCACCCGCGCATCGACGCGTTCCTTGAGATCGCCCAGGGTGATGGTTATCGGACGGCTGCTGCGTGCCATGAGGACACTTTCATATGTATGACAGTGTCATATTAGCGAGCGCAGGCCGCTCTTCAAGCCCGGCCGCGGTGATAGGGGTGCCCCGAAAGAATCGCGAAACCGCGGTAAACCTGCTCGGCCAGCATGGCGCGCACCATCAGATGCGGCCAGGTTTGCGGCCCGAAGGCCAAACGCTCCTCGGCACTTTCGCGCAATGCTGGCGCCAGCCCGTCCGGTCCCCCAATCAGAAAAACCAGGTCGCGCACGCCCCGGTCGCGCAGCGACGCCAGATGCCGGGCCAATCCTTCGCTGGAAAGGGCGCGCCCTGCCTCGTCCAGCGCAATGCGATGGGCGGAGGCTGGAATGCGCGCCGACAATTTCTTTGCCTCATCGTCCATGCGGGCCATGACGTCATTGGCGCGCGAGACATCGACGATGGAAAAATCAAGTTTGGTGAATCCCAGCCTTCCACCCAGCGCGGCCGCGCGTTCCCAATGGACATCGCACAGGGCCTGTTCGGCGGCGGCGCGGGCCCGGCCCACGGCCAGCACGGTGATGCGCATGAATCAGGCGAGCGAACCGGCGTGTTCGCTGGCGCGGCGGCGATGGCTCACCTCGTCAACCGACCACATGCCTTCGAGATCGTAATAGGCCCGCACCTCTGCACGGAAAATGTGCACCACCACATCGCCCGCATCGACCAGCACCCAATCGCCCTGCGGCAAGCCTTCGACATGCACCCTGCCATAGCCCCATTCCTTCAACCGCCGGGCAAGGTTCTCGGCGAGCGAGGCGACATGGCGCGCAGAGCGGCCCGTCGCCACGACAATGGCGTCGGTCACTGAAGACCGGCCGGTGAGATCGATGGTCACCAGATCTTCGGCTTTGTCGTCGTCGAGAGTTGCTTGAATTCGGGCGAGCAGGCTTGGCTCGGAAATGTGTTCGGCAGCAGAGGAAACAGGCTCTACGCGTGGGCGAGGTGTCAGGGTCGGCTCCTTGGTTAGACGTTGAGGCTCCGGCCGAAGCATGCAACCGGACAAGGCGCAAATCCCGATGTCTGCCGCAGCTGAGCCACTCCTTCGTTGAACGGATATAATCCGCCAGGACGAAATTACCACAAAGCCGGAGCCTTCGCGAGGCCTGGCCGTGTACGCAACGCGGTGGCGCTGCCCGGATGGCGCTTGGAATCCAGGATCGTCCAAGCCGGCGGCTCCATGACGGAAAAATGACGGCCTGGCGGGAGATAGAAATCGCGGAATCGCGAAGCCGCTTTCGAGGTGCGGGCGGAGAGTGCGCTGCCGGGCCGTACGACGACGGCGATGGGAACGAGCGCAAATATCGCCTGCCAGTCGCGCCAGCGCGGAAGCTGCAGGAGATTGTCGCTTCCCATCAGCCAAACAAAGCGAATTTCCGCAAAACGGTGCGTTAGCGCGCGGAGCGTATCCACGGTAAATCGCGTGCCGAGTGCATCTTCGATGCCGGTCACCACAATGTGCGGATGCCGCACAAACGCTTTGGCCTGGGTCAGGCGCGTGTCGAAACCCGCCATGCCCGCCGCATCCTTCAAAGGATTTTGCGGCGATACCAGCCACCACACATAGTCGAGCCGCAGCCGCTTGAGCGCGAGTTCGCTCGCGTAAATGTGACCCGCATGGGCGGGGTTGAAGGAGCCGCCGAGCAGGCCGACGCGCATGCCTTCAGCCAGCGGGCCAGGCGGGCGAACCCAATTCATCCGTGAACGGAGGTTCATCCCGATAGCCTACCCTCCCCTTGAGGGAGGCTCGAATTGCCGAACGGCAATTCGGGGAGGGGTGATTTCGACAACTCCCCCCACCCGTCTGTCTTCGCGAATCGCGCGAAGACAGACTCCCTCCCCTCAAGGGGGGAGGGGAAAAAATCAGGGGCGGATCTGGCCGGTGCCACGGACGACATATTTGAAGATCGTGAGCTGTTCGACGCCGACCGGTCCGCGCGCGTGCAGCTTGCCGGTGCCGATGCCGATTTCTGCGCCCATGCCGAATTCTCCGCCATCGGCGAATTGGGTTGAGGCATTGTGCATGACAATCGCGGAATCGAGCGCGGAGAGGAACCGCTCCGTGGTCGTCTTGTCATTGGTGACGATGGATTCGGTGTGCTGCGAGCCATAGGCGGCGATGTGGCGGATGGCGTCTTCGACACCGCCGACGCTGCGCACCGCGATAATCGGCTCGAGATATTCGGTGCGCCAATCCTCTTCCGTTGCAGGCTTGGCCGACGGATAGGCCGCGACGATCTCCGCATCGCCGCGAATTTCACAGCCGGCCTTTACGAGATCATCCAGAATGGGTGTCAGATGCGTTGTCAGAATGCTTCTGTCGATCAAAAGCGTTTCCGTCGCCCCGCAAACCCCCGTACGCCGCATCTTCGCGTTCAGCACGATGGATCGCGCCATGGCGAGATCGGCCTTTTCGTGCACATAGGTGTGGCAGATGCCTTCGAGATGCGCGAGCACCGGCACGCGCGCTTCGGATTGCACCCGCGCCACCAAACTCTTGCCGCCGCGCGGCACGATCAGATCGATGGCGCCGGACAGTCCCGCCAGCATATGGCCGACGGCGGCGCGATCGGTGGTGGGCACAAGCTGAATAGCACCAGGTGGCAAACCGGCGAACGCGAGCCCCTGCACGAGCGCGTCGTGGATTGCACGCGACGACAATAGCGATTCCGAGCCGCCGCGCAGAATCGCGACATTGCCCGATTTCAGGCACAGCGCGCCCGCATCCGCGGTCACGTTGGGCCGGCTTTCATAGATGATGCCGATGACCCCAATCGGCGTCGAGACGCGCGCAATGTCGAGCCCGTTGGGCCGCTGCCAGCGCGCCAGCTCACGCCCCACCGGATCGGGCAGAGCAGCAACTTCGGCCACGCCCTTGGCCATGGCGTCGATGCGCTTGGCATCGAGCTTCAAACGATCCAGCAGCGCAGGCGTCAGATTGCGCGCGGCGGCAGCGTCCATATCCCGGTCATTGGCGGCGAGAATCTGCGCTTGCCCAGCACGGATGGCTTCGCCTGAGGCATTCAGGGCGCGATTCTTCTGCGCCGTCGACGCCTCACGCAATTGCGCCGCCGCCTCGCGCGCGGCCCGGCCCATCGCCAGCATGTCCGCGGCAAGCGCGTTGGGTTCTTTGGTCTGCACATTCATGGCGTCGCTCCACCCAATGCCGTGACTGCCATATCGTCACGGTGGATCATCTCGTCGCGTCCACGATAGCCGAGAACCGCTTCGATATCGACCGTGCGGCGTCCGACCAGCGCTTTGGCGTCTGCCGTGTTGTAGGCGATTAATCCGCGCGCCAGCTCGCGTCCGTCTTCGCTTTTCACCACCACGGCATCGCCGCGCTCGAATTCTCCGGTCACCGCTTTGACGCCAGCGGGCAACAGGCTCTTGCCCGACAACAGCGCGCGTTCGGCGCCGGCATCGATAACAATCGTGCCCAGCGCCGAAAGCCCGCCTGCGATCCAGCGCTTCTTGGCCTGCGCCGGCGACACGCGCGGGCTGAACAAGGTGGTGCGCGCCGCACCCGACATTGCCCGCAAGGGGTGCAGCACATGGCCATTGGCGATGATCACGGCAGCCCCCGCCGCGGTGGCGATTTTCGCCGCTGCGATCTTGGACTCCATGCCGCCTTTGCTGAAGCCGGAAACCGGCCCCTCCGCCATGCGTTCGATCTCCGGCGTGATGGCGCGCACCTCGGGAATATGAGTGGCGCTGGGGTCGCGCTGCGGATTGGCGGTGTAGAGCCCGTCGATGTCGGACAGCAGCACCAGCATATCCGCCTGCATCATGCTGGCGACGCGCGCGCCCAGCCGGTCATTGTCGCCATAGCGGATTTCGGCGGTAGCGACCGTATCGTTCTCGTTGATGACCGGGATCGCGTTCAGCGACAGCAGCGTCGATAGCGTTTCGCGGGCATTGAGATAGCGGCGGCGCTCTTCGGTATCTTCGAGCGTCAAGAGAATTTGCGCCACGACGATATCATGCACGTGGAACGCATCGACATAGGCTTGCGCCAGGCGCACCTGTCCGGTCGCCGCGGCGGCCTGGCTTTCTTCCAGGCGCAATGGCCCCGATTTCAGCTTCAGCGCGCGCCGGCCGAGCGCAATCGCGCCCGAGGAAACGATGATGATCTCCTTCTTTGCCTGCGCCAGTTCCGCAATGTCGGCGGCGAGACTCGCCAGCCAATCGCGCTTCAGCGTGCCGGCAGCGGAATCGACCAGAAGCGCCGAGCCGACCTTGACCACGATCCGCTTCGCGGAAGCAAGATGGTCCGTCATGGCGTTCCCTCATGCTTCGACATGCTCAGCATGAGGACAATAGTTTCACCCTCACCCTGAGCTTGCCGAAGGGTGAGGAGCGCACAAACATCCGCCAGAGCTGGATACATCATGGCGCCCAGCTCGATTTCGGTTCGGATATGGCGCGTTCCTTGCTGCGCGCGCTGTCCACCTTTCGCGCCAGCGCCCGCAGGACCTCGTCGACGCCCTCGCCGCTGACGCCCGACATCACCAGCACCTTCTGCCCGCTGGCTTTCTCCAGACTGGCGCGCTTTTTGGCGAGCGCGGCCTTCGGTATCGCGTCGCTTTTGTTCAGCACCACAACTTCCGATTTTTCGTCGAGGCCATGGCCATAGGAGCCCAGTTCCTTGCGGATGGTCCTGTAGGCGCGGACAAGTTCGCTTTGCGTGCCATCGATCAGATGCAGAATCACGCTGGTGCGCTCGGCATGGCCGAGAAAACGCGTGCCCAAGCCCGCACCTTCGGCTGCCCCTTCGATCAGACCGGGGAGATCAGCGAGCACGAAATCGACGCCCTGCACCCGCACCATGCCGAGCTGGGGATTGAGCGTGGTGAAAGGATAATCGGCAATCTTGGGTTTGGCCGATGAAGCACGCGCGAGAAAGGTGGATTTACCGGCATTGGGCAGTCCGATCAGACCCACATCGGCGATCAGCTTCAGGCGCAGCCAGATGGTTTTTTCCTCGGCCGGCTGACCGGGATTGGCATGGCGCGGCGCCTGGTTGGTCGAGCTCTTGAAATGGGCATTGCCAAAGCCGCCATTGCCGCCCTTCAAAAGCAGCACGCGCGCGCCGGGCCGGTCGAGATCGGCAATCAGCGTCTCGTTGTCTTCCTCATAAATCTGCGTTCCCACCGGAACCTTGAGAACCGCGTCGTCGCCATTGGCGCCGTGCATTTCCCGTCCCATGCCGTGGCCGCCGGATTTGGCCGTCATATGCTGCTGAAACCGGTAGTCGATCAGCGTGTTGAGGTTCTCGACCGCTTCCGCCCACACATCGCCGCCACGCCCGCCATCGCCGCCCCAAGGACCGCCATATTCGATGAACTTCTCGCGGCGGAACGCGACAATGCCGTTTCCGCCGCTGCCGGACTTTATGTAAACCTTCGCAGAATCCAGGAACTTCATGGCATGTTCTTTCGCGTCTTGTAGGCGTGGCGGTCAAGCGCAACGATATGGGACGGCACCAAATGCCCACGCGCCAGGCAATGGCTCATGGTTTCACCGCTTGGCTGAAACCCCAGTCTTTCCAGCACACGCCCCGATACCGGATTGTCGTGGAACCACTCGGCGGCGAGGCGTTCGGCGCCAAGCTCCTCGAACCCGAAGGCGACGAGGCGGGTGGCCGCTTCCGACGCATAGCCCTGGCGCCAGAGGGGCTTGGCGATCCAATAGCCCATTTCCCAGCCGCGTTGGGGATGAATGCCGCACATGCCGATATAGGCATCCGGAACCTTGCGCAAAATGGCAAAGGACAAATCTTCGCCGCTGGCCCAGCCATGGGCTGCCCGCACGATGAACGCACAGGCATCGTCCTCCGTATACGGATGCGGCACCCGCGACAGATTCTTCGCCACGTCGAAATCGGCGAGCAGCGGCACGAAATGGCTGATGTCCGCGGCCCGGGGCGGGCGCAAGAGCAGACGCTCCGTTTCCAGACTGCAAGACATGCTTCTCCCTCCGGCCTGCGAGAGAGAAACAAAAGGGAGATGGCGGACCATCTCCCTCGCGAAATTCAAAGGGCCGCCATCTGATGGCGGCCTATGTTTTCAGCCGCCTATTCTGCTGCTTCCGCCGACGGCATGACCGAAACATAGGTGCGGCGCTTCAGGCCTTTCTTGAACTCGACCTTGCCGCCGACCGTCGCGAACAGCGTGTGATCCTTGCCCATGGCCACATTGGTGCCGGCGTAGATCTTGGTCCCGCGCTGGCGCACCAGAATATTGCCGGGCAGCACGACCTCGCCGCCATAGCGCTTGGTGCCAAGGCGTTGACTGTTGGAATCGCGTCCGTTGCGCGAAGAGCCGCCTGCTTTTTTGTGTGCCATGTGACTTCGCCTCTATGCGCCGCTGATGTCCGTGATCTTCACCCGCGTCAGAAGCTGGCGGTGGCCGCGCTTGCGATGCGTGTTCTTCCGCCGCTTCTTCTTGAAGGCGACGACTTTGGGGGCGCGATCCTGCGCCACGATCTCGGCCGCAACCGATGCACCTTCGAGCAGCGGCAGACCGATCTTGCCGCCCGCCATCAGCACTTCGGAGAAGGTGATGGCCGCGCCGGCTTCACCGGGAAGCCGCTCGATTTCCAGCACGTCGCCGGGAGCGACCGTGTATTGCTTGCCGCCGGTGCGGATGACCGCGAACATATGTGTATCCTTACAGCCGAATGTGAGACTTCGCGCACGACCGGTGCCTTGCGCGGAAGGCGGGCAATATAGCCAGGGACCTTTCGCAGTCAACCGCTTTGGGCAACCGCTTTGGCCAACCGCTTTGGGCAACCGCTTTGGCCACCCGGTTTTCAAGCTCTTGCCAGCCAGGGATAGGAGCGGCTACGCGGGACGCCATGTCCGCGGTTCTCGACCGGCTTTATCATCTCCACTGGGTCACTCCGGGCCTGGCACGCTCGGCCCAGCCTTATCTTGGGTTTTATCAGGCCTTTCTGCGGCCCCACGGCTTCAAGAGTCTGATCAATCTTCGTGGCGAAAACGCGGATTTCCGCTGGTGGCGAACCGAAAAGCGCACCACCCAAGCGCTGGGAATCGCCCATTTCGACGTGAAGCTGTCGTCGCGCAACATTCCGTCGCGGTCTGGCCTGGCAAATCTGTTCGCCGCATTCGATCGGGCCGAGACTCCCATCCTTATCAAATGCAGCGGCGGCCAGGATCGCACCAGCCTGGCTGCTGCGCTCTATCTGTTGCAGCGGGATGGGCCCAAGGCCCTGGCCGCAGCCGAAGGCCAATTCGCCTTCTGGCCTTATCTGCACCGGCCCAAACATTATCAGCGCTGGCTGAAGGAATTCCCCGCCTATGCGCTGGCCCAGGCGCAAGGCAGGCCATTGGGCGAGTGGGCGCGCGAACGCTACGATCCCCAGCATTTTGCCAGGTTTTTGGCGGATAAGGGCCTGCATAAGGCATTCCGGGCCTTCCAGGCCGAAGTCCCGCTATGACCCGCCTGGAGGTTGCGCCCGGCGTCCTTTATTGGCCAGAGCGCTTCGCGCCGCCGCAACAGGCCGCACTCCTGGCCGAGATCATGGCCCGCATCGAGCGCGCGCCCTTCTATCTGCCGACAATGCCGGGAAGCGGCGCGCCTCTGTCGGTGGAGATGACGAATTTTGGCCCCCTGGGATGGCTGTCGGATCGGACCAATGGCTATCGCTATGAAGCCTGCCACCCGAAGAGCGGTGAGCCTTGGCCGGATATTCCGGCACCGCTGCTGGATTTGTGGGAGGAGACGGCCGGCTATCCGGCGCTGCCGGAGGCCTGCCTGGTCAACCTCTACCGGCCGGGCGCCCGCATGGGGCTGCACCGCGATGCCGACGAAGAGGCGGTGGACGCGCCGGTGGTCTCGGTCTCGCTCGGCGACACCGGGATATTCCGCTTCGGCGGCAAGACCCGGCGCGCGCCAACGACCACACTGAAGCTGAATTCGGGCGATTGCCTGATGTTCGGCGGCCCGGCACGGTCCATGTATCACGGGATTGACCGCATCATCGCGGGGAGCAGCGCCCTTGTCCCCGGCGGAGGACGCATCAATCTGACTTTGCGCCGCGTCACCAAGCCATAGGCCAGAAAAAAGGCGACCCGTTAGGGGGCTAACGGGTCGCCAAATGCGCTGTAAGCGCTGGGTGGCGGGAGGGGATGACCGACACCCGGGGAGATGAACCGTTCTGCGAGCGGGGGGGCATGCAGACCGGCTTCTTCATCGTCCCACCGGTATTAAGTATAGGCACGAAAGACACAGGTTTCAACTTTCGTAACGAGAAATGTGATGGATGGACATTTATTAATGGACAGTCGCATTTCTGCAACATCGTTCCGGCCAGGTGGAGCGGTAACCACCCATGAAAACAGCGACTTGCTCGGCGTATAAGGCCAATCCACAGCAGCGATGTAGGAATCCCTTTCGGACGGTGCAAGTCCTGCTTCCCGAACAGGGCATGATTTTTGTCCCGCTCACGGTCACAGGCCGGCGCGAATGCACCCCCTCATGACACGCCGAGATCGCGCGCGGTGAAATCGATGCACAGTTTCGCTTTCGCCAGCAATTCCTCGATCTCGTCCTCGGTGATGATCAAGGGTGGCGCCAGCACCATGGTGTCGCGAATCGCCCGCATCACCAGCCCATTGTTGAAGCAGTGATCGCGGCAGATCGTGCCCACGCCGCGTGACGGCGGGAAGCCGCGTCTCTCGCTCTTGTCTTGCACCAATTCCATGGCGGCCAGCATTCCGATGCCGCGCACTTCGCCAATCAGAGGATGGCCGGAAAACACCTCCTGCACGCGGCGCTGGAAATAGGGGCCGATGCTGTCCTTCACGCGCGCAACGATGCCGTCGCGCTCCAGCACCTCCAGATTCTTCAACGCCACGGCAGACGCCACAGGGTGGCCGGAATAGGTGTAGCCATGCACCAGTTCCTCCTTGGCATTGGCGATGGCATCGCCCATGCGCCTTCCCAGCGAGATCGCGGAAATCGGCTGATAGCCGGAGGACAATCCCTTCGCCATGGTCACGATATCGGGGTTCAAATCATAGGTGAAACTGCCGAACCATTCGCCAGTGCGGCCAAAGCCGGTGATCACTTCATCCGTATGCAGAAGGATATCGTTGTCGCGGCAAATGCGGGACACTTCGGGCCAATAGGTTTTGGGCGGCACGATCAGCCCGCCGGCACCCTGCACCGGTTCGGCGGAGAACGACGCGATATTCTCCGCACCGATTTCCCCGATGATCGTTTCCATCTCGCGCGCGACCGCGATACCGAATTCGTCCGGGCCGATCTCGCCATAGCCCGCGGCCTTGGCGCCGTACCAATAGGGGGCGGGCACTTTGGCGAAGCCCGCAAGCGGCAAATCCCATTGCGGGTGCATGGGGCCAAGCCCCGAAAGCGACGCCGCAGCCATCGTCACCCCGTGATAAGAGAGCGTGCGCGACAGGTGAATCTTCTTCTTGGGCCGGCCCTGCAAATTCCAATAATAGCGGATGAGCTTGAGCGCCGTGTCGTTCGCTTCCGACCCCGAATTGGCGAACAGCACATGCTCGTGGCCGTCCGGCAAAAGCGATACGAGCTTGCCCGCGAGCTCCGCCGTCCAGGGATTCGTCGTCTTAAAGAAGTGGTTGTAATAGGGAAGCGTGGTGAGCGCTTCGTATCCGGCCTGCGCCAGTTCTGTG
>DATARE010000076.1:0-3012 GCA_036264295.1 Micropepsaceae bacterium
ATGAGCCGGCGATCACCGCTCGGCGTGCCCGCGATCGCCTTGTCATAGGCCGTGGCGGCTTCGGAATATTGGTCGGCACTGCGTAGCAGATCGCCGAGCGCCGTCCACACGTCCGCTTCCTGCGGAACCGTTGTGGAGAGCGCTTTCATCTTGGCGATGCCGGCTTTGATCTGACCCTGGCGGCCGTCATTGATCGCCGCCTGAACCTGCGTCATCGCATAATAGGGCGATGCAGGCTGGATGCGGGCATAGATCCCATTCGCGAGATCATATTTGCCCATGGCCTCGTAACGGCTGGCGATCAGCACGCGCGCCAAATCGAAATCGGGGCGCAAATAGAGCGTCAGATTGAGATAGAGGATTGCGACATCTGCGTTACGCGTATCGTTCAAGGACGCGGAGATGCCGAATAAAGCTTCCGCGACACCGTCACTGGGCGAACCGATCAGCGGGGGCAGAGTCTTTTTCGCGGAAATATCGCGCAGCGCGCGTTCGGCCACCGGATTGCCGGGGTTCTCCTTCAAGGCACGCTCATAGAGTGCCTTGGCTTCATCGCCGCGGTTGTGCCGCAGCAGGAATCTGCCATAGGCGTCGGCGGCACGCGGGCCCGTGCCCATCACGGTGATGGCTTGGCGGTAGGCCTCGTCGGCATCCTTGTCGCGGCCGGCATAATCGAGAATCAGCGCCCGGTGCATCAGGCGTAAGCCATCGACACCGCGCTGCATGGAGAGCGAATCGAGCGCATTGATCGCGCCGTCGAAATCGCGCGTCCCGGCGCGCGCCCAAGCTTCGATCACGCGATTGGTCAAGGTCGCGAACAGTCCTGGCGAGGACGTGCCGACATCCTTGAGGACCGCGGCATAGTCTTTCTTCGCCAGCGCGCCGACCTCCAGCACCAGATGCGCGGGACGGTTGCTCGTATCCTGCATCAATACGCGGTCGGTCAAACCAATGGCTTGATCGATCTCGCCCGCTTCGGCGGCGAATAAAAAGGTGCGCTCGAGCAGATCCGCATTGGCCGGATCATCTTTCAACGAATTGGCATAGAATCCGGTCGCGGCTTTGACGTCGCCCTGCGCCGCGGCGAAATTGGCCGCGAGATAAGTGCCTGCGACGGAAGCCGACGCCTGAGGCGCCGATGGCCTCGCCCGCTCGGCCGTCGTCATCATCGTGGTGGTGGTGCTGCAAGCGCCAAGCGACAGCGCGGCAAAACCGGACGCCAATGCCAATACTTTCTTGAGTTTCACGATCTTGCGTTCCTCTCGACTTTGAGAATCATAGCCGGAATTCCCTCCATCGTCACATGGTCCCGTAGGCCGGACCATCTCCCCCTTCTGGAGGTACCCATATGATGTTCTGCGCCGGGTCTTTGATGTCGCAGGTCTTACAATGCACGCAATTCGCCGCATTGATTACAAAGCGCGGTGGACCCTCGCCGCTTGCCACCACCTCGAACACCCCTGCCGGACAATAGCGTTGTGCCGGCTCTGCATAGACAGGCAAATTCGTACCGATGGGTAGAGCAGAATCCTTCAATTTCAGGTGAATAGGCTCGTCTTCGTCATGGCGCGTGCCGGATAGGAAAACGGAAGAAAGCCGGTCGAAACTGACCGTACCATCGGGCTTGGGATAGGGGATCGGCTTGGCCTTTCGGGCCGGCACCAGCTGCGCATAATCCGGCCCCTTCCCTTTCAATGTCCCGAACGGATTGAATCCGAAGAGCTGGCTCGCCCACATGTCCAGTGCCCCCAATGGGACACCTAAAGCTGTGCCATAGCGGGACCAAAGCGGCTTCACATTTCGCACGCGCTTCAAATCTTTGTGGATAGGCGAATGGAGATAGGCGGATTCATAGTCTGTCAGAACGTCGCCGGCGCGCCCCTCGCCCAGAGCCTCGAACGCAGCCGCTGCGGCGAGCATTCCGCTCAGGATGGCATTGTGGCTGCCTTTGATGCGCGGCACGTTCACGAAACCCGCCGCACAGCCGATCAGCGCGCCCCCGGGAAAGGCGAGTCTTGGCACCGCTTGAAAGCCGCCCTCGGTGATGGCGCGCGCGCCATAAGCGATGCGGCGTCCGCCGTCCAATATCGGCCGGATGAAGGGATGCGTCTTGAAGCGCTGGAATTCCTCGAAGGGCGAAAGATAGGGATTCCTGTAATCGAGATGGACCACAAATCCGACGGAGGCGAGACTTTCGCCGTAATGATAGATGAACGATCCGCCGCCGGTGTGGTTGTCCAGCGGCCAACCCATGCTGTGCATGACAAGACCGGGGCGATGCTGCGCTCGGGGCGGTTCCCACAATTCTTTTAGGCCGAGTCCGAAACTTTGCGGCTCGCGCCCTTCTGCCAGTCCAAACCGCGCGATGAGTTGTTTTGCCAGCGACCCGCGCGCCCCTTCCGCAATGAAGATATATTTGCCGCGCAGCACCATCCCGGGCGTGTAATTTTCCTTGTGATGCCCGTCGCGGGCGACACCCATATCGCCGGTAATGATTCCGGTGACTTGGCCGGTCTCGCCCAGTTCCACATCCACGGCCGCGAAACCGGGATAGATCTCCACACCTAGCGCTTCGGCCTGTTTGGCCAACCAACGGCACAGAAGCCCCAGGCTGATGATGTAATTGCCCCGATTGCTCATCAAAGGCGGCATCAAGACATTCGGGATTCGGATGCTGCCGGCCGGCCCCAGAAAATAGAAACGGTCGTCGCTCACTTCTGTGTCGAGCGGTGCGCCGCGCGCCTTCCAGTCCGGAATGAGTCTGTTCAAACCGATGGGATCGATCACGGCGCCGGACAAGATATGCGCGCCGACTTCCGCGCCCTTCTCCAGCACGCAGACGCTGAGCTCGCGTCCGGCATTTTGCGCGAGCTGTTTCACGTGAATGGCTGCCGCGAGACCCGCAGGGCCGGCGCCCACGATCACGATGTCGAATTCCATAATTTCGCGTGTGTCGCTCATGCGCCGTCTTTACCACCCCTGCTGACGATGGCGAATCCTTCGCGTAACATC
>DATARE010000098.1:0-5352 GCA_036264295.1 Micropepsaceae bacterium
CTTCTTCTGATTGGCGGTGGTGCCGATCTTCACCAGCGACCAGGAGCGGAGGACGTATTCCTGGATCGCGGCCTTGATCCACCAGACCGCATAGGTGGCCAGTCGAAATCCTCTGTCCGGCTCGAAGCGTTTGACCGCCTGCATCAGGCCGATATTGCCTTCCGCGATCACCTCATTGATGGGCAGACCATAGCCGCGATAGCCCATGGCGATCTTGGCCACGAGCCGCAAATGGCTGGTGACGAGCCGGTGCGCCGCATCGGTGTCCTCGTGCTCGCGCCAGCGTTTGGCGAGCATGTATTCTTCCTGAGGGTCGAGCAGGGGGAATTTGCGAATTTCGGCCAAATAGCGCGAAAGGCCGCCTTCGCCCATAACTGGAAGCGCTCTGGTTGCCATCTCATTCCCCTCAAAACACCAACAAACGGCTACGCATGACGCAGCCTACCATGGTGCAAACGTATCGTGGAAAAACCGTATCCCCCATTGGATAGGCGATGTGGGGATGATTGGAGCGATTTACAAGGTCGGTTTGCGAGCCTGGTGATCAAGCCTGCAGGGTACGCAAGCTATTGATCAAACTGGTAAAATCGGCCGGCCAGGGGGATTCGAACCGCAGCTTTATATGCTGCGTCGGATGGGAGAAACCCAGGATTCCGGCATGCAGCGCCTGCCGCGGGAAACCGGCGGCGGCCTCGTAAGCAATTCTCTCCACTTCATTTTTTGGCCGCGGCGGCTGGCGGCTGCGGCCATAGGTGGGGTCCCCGATCAGGGGATGGCCGATATGGCCGAGATGCACGCGGATTTGATGGGTGCGCCCGGTTTCGAGCCGGCATTCGACCAGGGCGGCAAAGGCTTTCTCCGCCGGCGGGAACTTCTCCAGCACGCGGTAGCGGGTGCGCGCCGGCTTGCCCTGCCCCCGCAACACGGCCATGCGTTTGCGGTCGAAAGGGTTGCGGCCGAGATTGCCTTCGACCAAGCCTTCGCCGGCCCGCGGCGCCCCCCAAATGACGGCGTTGTAAGCCCGCTCGACGGCATGGGCCGCGAACTGTTTGGCCAGGCTGCGCATCGCACGCTCGGTCTTGGCGGCAACCAGCAGGCCGCTGGTGTCCTTGTCCAGGCGGTGGACGATACCGGGCCGCGCAACCCCGCCGATGCCCGCAAGAGTATCGCCGCAATGGGCCAGAAGCGCGTTGACCAGCGTGCCGTCCAGATTGCCCGCCGCCGGATGCACCACCAGGCCTGCCGGCTTGTCGATGACGATCAGATCGGCATCCTCGTAGACGATCACGAGCGGGATGGACTGCGGCTGCGGTGTGGCCGGAGCGGGCGGCGGCACTTCCACCTGCACCACATCCCCCGGTTTGACCCTCTTGTTGGGGTCTTTTATCGTCGCGCCGCCCAGCGTGACGCGGTCCTGGCCGATCAAGCCTTGCAGGCGGGAGCGCGAAAGCTCCGGCAAATGGGTGGCGAGGAAATGATCCAGCCGCCAGCCCTTGTGGGTTTCGCCCGCACGGAATTCGTGGATCTTTCCGTTTACGGATAAAGAATCGGCCATGGCCAGAAGCGACGCCCCTACGGTTCAAAGCCCTCGCGGCCTTCTCGCCCTGGTCATTATCCTGGGCGCGCTCATAGTGCTAGGCGTCATCGGGCTGATCGTGGCCGCGGTGTTCAAGGCGGGCAACCGCGCGCCCGCGGATGTTCCTGCCGGCGCGAACGGTTCCTATGCCGCGACGGTGATCGCGCCCGGCGAGCACATCGAATCCACCCAATTGGAAGGCAACCGGATTCTGCTGCGGCTTTCGGGTCCCAATGGCGAAGAGCTGGTGGTGATCGAGGCGGCTTCGGGGCGCGTCGTGGGGCGGATCGCCATCGCCGCAAAGCCGTGACGAAACGCGTGTTGCACCTTGCCGATGCCATGGCTGCGGCCGTGCTGGGTGCGGCGGCGCGTGCCCATCCGGCGGAATGTTGCGGCTTGATCGAAGGGATGGAGGTGGCGGATGGATGGCGCGTCACGGCCATCCACGAAACGGCAAATCTCGCGGAGGAACCCGCGCGGCATTTCCTGATCGATCCGCAGGCGCAATTCGATCTGATGCGCGGTTTGCGCGGATCGGGCCGCGCAATCATCGGATGTTTCCATTCCCATCCCGGCGGTCTGCCGCAGCCATCGCCGACCGACCGCGCCAGCGCGTTCGAAGCCGATTTTCTGTGGCTGATCGCGGGCGGTTCGCCCGGCGGCGGTTTGATGCTGCGCGCCTATGTCTTTGCGGAAGACACCGGCTTTTCTCCGATTGTTCTCAAAGGCGAGGATTGAGGCGGCTGTGGCGCTCGCCTTGATCCCACGCTTTTGCGATCCTATAAGCCTCAATCCAGCCGCCCCCATCGTCTAGCGGCCTAGGACGTCGCCCTCTCACGGCGAAAACTGGGGTTCGAAACCCCATGGGGGCGCCAAACGAACCGCAGCGTTTGGTCTGCCGTTTGCAAAAGGGATTCCGTGCCCGTGAGTGTCCGCCCGGCAGCCTGCCAGGCAATCTCAACAAAATGCCCACGGCACATTTCGCACAAGCCTAATCGATGCCCGGCATGGCCCGTTTCATATACTCATGGAACAATGGCACGGTGAATGCCGTGTCGCCATGTGATGGGGAGTAGATCATCCCCTTCTTGATTAAATTGCTCCGCGTGGGTGCAACACTGTTCACCTTCACGCCTAGCTTGTCAGCGACATCTCCGGACCTGTGTTGTCCGTCACCAAATTCCGCAAGGGCTCTCATATAACGCTTCTCACCCGGCGTGCATCTTTCAAAACGCACTCTAAAAAAGCTTTCGTCCAAGGCTTTAATAGCGCGCGGTGTTGCTGCCCGAACATCCGCTTGCGTGATCGTCTCTCCCTGCGCGAGGTTCCAACTTTCGTAGCCCCATTGCTGCAAAAAATACGGATAACGCTTGGTGACAGACAGTATTTCTTGAATTGCGGAATCTTCGATTGAAATACCTTCACCCTTGGCCGGATTGGAAATCGCAGTCATGGCATCGGTTTCATCCAACGCTCCTATACGCGGATACCGAAACAGACGTTCTGCATACGATTTGGAGTTACCCGCCAGCCCTAAGATTTGGGGAAGGCCTGCGCCGATAAGGAGCACTGGTAGACTCTTCTGGCTTACCAAATGCATCGCCATTATGAGGGCGCTAAATTCGTCGGTATCCAGATATTGTAGTTCATCAAGAAGGATGAGAACTGGACGACCATCTGATTTTGCCGCTTCTCCGATTGCTGCCACTAATGCAGGAAGGTCGTTCTCAATATTTCCCGTGTCAGCCACTCCGAATTCAGGCGACATGGACAGTTCAATATCCAGCTCGCTGATTTTGAGCTTCATCCCATTCACAAAACTTTTTAACACCCGCAGTCCGCGTCGCGCTTTTTCTTTCGCTTTCTCGATTAGGCTGAGCCTGTAGAGCGTTTGGCGAAGTCCTGGCACCAGAAGCTCGGCAAGCGTTTTGCCTTCATGAGCTTCCGCCTGAATTGAAAGGAACCGCTCGTCCTGTTCGGCCATTTCCCGGATGCGATTCAGGAGAACCGTTTTGCCGACGCCTCGAAGCCCGATAAGGATGAGACTTTGGGCCGGTCTCCCGAGGGCAATCCGCTGAAGTATAGTTTGTGCTTCGCTAATTAAATCGCTACGCCCCGCCAATTCCGGAGGGGGATTGCCTGCACCCGGAGCGTAAGGATTTCGAACGGGGTCCATGGCCCGTGTATAGGGAAGTTAGCTGTTTATAGCAACATTTGGCTATAATTGGCTAACTTCGCTCATTTCTAACCCCAGATGGGTGTATGGACTACACCCATAACACGCCTCGATAGTGGACCCATCTTCCGGACAGGTGATATCAATCAATCACCGTGCAACGGGCAAGAAATCAAGTAAAAACAACCGCTTGCGAAACCTTTGGCGAAACCCCAGGGGGGCGCCAAACGCTCTTGGTCTATTCCGCGGCGGCGACGCCTTTATTGGCTTCCGCAGCCTGTCCATTCATCGGCACGCCGCAGCGCGCCAGCAAGGCACGCAGATCGCGGATGGGCGGAAAGACTTCGTTGTTGCAGTCTCGCCCCTGCGCATCGTGCGCCTTCTGCTCCAGCTCGACGATATGTTTGTCCTGCGCGAAAATTCCTTCGGTGAACCAGGTGACGAAAGGCCATGCTGCGTGCACGAGGCCGGGGATTTTCGGCTTCTTCACCGACAGATATCCGAAGGTGCGATTGGTCCGCTGCTCGGCATCCAGCGGCGTGTAGCCAAGCCACACATCCAGCACCGGATCGCCGCCATTCAGGCACACGCGCAGGCTCTGATAGGGATAATCGGTGCGGATCGTCATCAGGTTGCTGCTGGTCCTGGCGTCCCGCTTGCTTTCGAAATTGAGAATCACCGCTTCGCCCAAACTCCGCCGCCCGGCCGTTCGGTTGAAACTGTATTCGACCTCGCACCAGCTCTCGCCCTGACGGCGCCCGAGGCAGGTCGCCTTGATCGAACCCATCAGGCTGCGATGCAGGAATTGGTGGTTCATGTCGAAAAGGTTCTCGTGCATGAACGTGTAATGGCAGGCGACTTCGCGATTGAGCTGCCGGGTCTTGTATCGGGCATCCGCCTTGGAACCGAGCGCCGACGGCGCGCGGCTCTCGGCCAGCGCGGGATCGCCCGGAAAGATGAACACCAGCCCATCGATCTCGCGCGCCGGATAAGACCGCACGCCGTTTACCAAACGGTCGCGTCCGAGATAGGGCACATCGATGCATTGGCCCGAGCAATTGTATGCCCAGCCATGATAGCCGCAGCGCAGCGTCTCGCCCTCCACCACGCCAAAGGACAGCGGCACTTGGCGATGGGCGCAGCGGTCTTCCAGCGCGAAAATCCGCCCCGTGTTGCTGCGGTATAGCACCACCGGTTCACCCGCGAAGCGGCGCGCCAGCGTTTTCCCACGCTTGATCTCGTTGGACCATGCGAGCGGGTACCAGAAATCGGGATGCGTCCCGATGCGGCGCAAATCGAGGGAAGGACCGGACGCCTCAGCCCGCATGTTCATGGGCGCCATCTCCTCCGACACGCGCAACGATTCCATGTCCAGCGCTCCGCCGTGCGCGGTGACAATCGCTAAGGAAGCAACGGCGGAAACCGGTTTTTTGCTGGATGGAAATCACGAACAGCCCCGCAATTGCTGCAGGCCGTAAGCATGACAGTTCTATTACCCTTGTCCAGTCGAGACGGGAGAGCGGCTAGCGCGCGCGTTTCAAACCAAGCTTTGGCGCGGCTTGGATTTTTCTTCGATCGTTATGCATCCTGGCGAATTCGC
>DATARE010000140.1:0-17334 GCA_036264295.1 Micropepsaceae bacterium
GGCGCGAACATGTCCGGCTGGAAACGGCGATACGCATTCAGGTTGGGCGCAAAAAACGCCATGCTTTCGGCCATGAGCGCGGCAAGGCCACCGGCGGCGAACCGCAGCGTTTCGCTGCCCTCCATTGTGCCATTGTCGAACACATTGCGCCCCGACTCATCGACCAGGCTGACATGCACATGCTGGCCCGAGCCCAACCCATCCAGATAGGGTTTGGCCATGAATGTCGCCTGGAAATTCCGACTGAGGGCCGCGGCTTTCACGATCTGGCGCAGGAAAATGGCGTGATCGGACGCGGCGAGCGCGTTCGCCTGGTGCCGGAGATTCGCCTCGAACTGGCCGGGCGAATATTCCTTGCTGACGGCGATCATCGGCACCCGCTGAAGGTCGGCCGCCTCGGCCAGCGCGGTGAGAAATCCCTGATAGCGGTCGAGATCGTCTATTCCGTATACGGATGGGGTGTTTTCACGCTTTCCGGTGTGCGGGGATACCGGCGGCAGGGGCCCGCCCTTTTCATCGCGGTCGTTGCCGATCAGATAAAATTCCAATTCATGGGCGGCCACCGGCGTCAGCTTCAATTCGCCGAACCGGGCCAATACGCGCGCCAATATCGCGCGCGGATCATAGGACAGCGACGCACCGGAGAGGTCGGTGAGGTTCATCAGCATTTGCGCCCGCGGCGGAGTCGAGCCCCACACTTCCGTCACCGTGCCGGGAATAGGCCAGGCGGTGCCGTCGGGATCGCCATCGCTGTAGCCCCGCCCGCCGGGATTCATCATCTCGCCGCGCACATCCATCAGATGCAGCGACAGCGGAATCTGCATGCCGGAGTCGAACAGCTTGGACGCTTCGCCAACAGCGATGCGCTTTCCCCTGAGCGCGCCGCAGATATCGGCAATCGCCGCGTCCACGAATTGAATCGCCGGATTGGCGGCGAGCACCGCTTCCAATTCGGCCCGCGCCGCCGCCTGGGGATGGGCGTGCTTGGAAATATTCGTCTGCTTGTTCATGGCGCTATCATAACGCGGTAACGCCGCAAAAGCGTCCAAAATTTCCCCACCTGCAGCAGCGGGCGGAGTTCGGTCACGTTCTTCACCGTTTCCAGCGCAAAAACCTTGTCGGACAATTTCTGGAACTTGTCCGCGCCCAAGACCGGTAACCTCTTACGATCCTGATTGTCCCCCGCTCGCGAACAAAGCTCTATCGCGCGCGCGCCGGAGCGGTTATTATCAGACCAGTTTTCTGACCAGAAGAAAAACGGCATGATCACCCTCAATCTCACCGAAGCGAAGGCGCGGCTCAGCGAATTGCTCGACCAAGCGGAATCCGGCGAAGAAATCGTGATCACCCGGCACGGGAAGCCGATCGCGCGGATACTGCCTGCCCAAAAACCTAAACACCGTATCCCATTCGAGGAATTGGCCGCGTTTCGCGAAACCATGCCCCGCCTGAGCCGTTCCTCGGCAGACCTCATCAGGGAATTGCGCGACGAAGAGCGATAGCGCCGGCGATGTTGTATTTGGATACTTCACTGCTGGCGCCGCTCTTCCTGCCGGAAGCGACAAGCACGAAGGTCGCGCGGTTCGTCGAGCGGCTTCCGGCCGGTGACTTGGCGGTCAGTTCCTGGACACAGGTCGAGTTCTCATCCGTCCTCGCCCGCGCCGTCCGCATGCGCGAGATGACAACTGATGAAGCCGCGAGAGCCGATACGCGCTTTGCGAGCGTGTTGGCGCAATCCTTTATCATCCTGTTGCCGGGCGCGGCGGATTTCGCCGTCGCGCGCGAATTTGTCGGACGCTACGAGACCGGCCTGCGCGCCGGCGATGCGCTGCATCTGGCCATAGCGAAGAACCATGCCGCGGAACGGGTTTACAGTCTGGACCGGGGAATGATCCGCGCCGGCAAATCCCTGGGCATTCCCATGAGCACCGGAATCCGGCTCTAATTTCGCTTCGTCGAAGACGTGCTCGCCAAGATCGCCCGGCATCAGCGAAGCGGTAAGACGCGCACGCGCATCCTTTGCCCGTCGAAACTGACAACAGCTCCGGCTTCCATGTCCGCCTTCACTCTGGACAAAACGTCCAAAACGGCCGCGCCAAGAGCGGCGGGCGTCAACAGGTCGGCACGAATTTGAAGGACGCTCGGTCCGTTCCGGCCTGTTGCTGCTAGAATCGCCGTGAAATCGAGATCAGCCGTCATCACGCTGCAGCCATTCCGCTCCGCCCAGCGCATGAGTTCTTCGTCCGAAGCATCGCGATGCCCCAACTCGGCCCAGTGAACAGCGTCGATCCCTGCGGCGCGCAGATAGGGGACCCAAGCAGGCGAGAGATTCATATCCACCAGAACCCGCATCAGGGTGCATCGGCCAGATCGATCTCACGCTCCTCCACCCGCCAAGCCGCAAAGCGCAGCGCCTCCAAAATATCTTCACGCTGAAGATACGGATAATCCAACAACAGTTCGTCGATGCTTCGGCCAGCACCGATCTGACCCACGATCATTCCCACGGTAACGCGCAGCCCACCGATGCAAGGTTTGCCACCCATAATCCTGGGATCCTGCGCGATGCGTGGAAAGTCCGCCATGTTGCTCCTCATTTTCGCGAATAACATCTTAACGCTGTCAGCGAATTTCGCCAAAATCCATTATCCAACCTGCAGCAGCGGGCGGAGTTCGGTGACATTCTTCACCGTTTCCAGCGCGAAAATCTTGTCGGACAATTTCTGGAACTTGTCCGCGCCCAACACCGGCACGCAAAGATCGCGCGCTTTGGCGATCATCTCCTCCCGCGTCATGGGATTGCCCGCCGTGCCGCGCACCGTCTCGACGCGTTCGCTCAGCATCTTGCCATCGCTGAGAGTCACCTCGACCACGGACACGCGCTTGGGCATCAGCTTCTCCAGCCCGTCGTCGCGCACCAACTGCACCTTCGCCCGTTCCTTCAGAACCGCCGGGTCCTTCATGCGCGCCTCGTCATGGGCGGTTTTGAACGACACCGTCTTGTCCACGAGCATCACCGCCATCAGATGTTGCAGCGAGATGTCGGGGATTTCGCGATTGTCGACGATGGTGGCTTCGTCGGTGGCGACATGCACCGCCACTTTCTGCACCTGATCGGCGCTGAATTTGTTCTTCTTGATGAGATTGTCGAGCGCGTCCAGCGGCGCCTGGATCGGTGCGCCGACCGTCCATTTCTTCACGTCGGTGCGCAGGATCTCGTAACGTTCGCCGAGCCCATCGATCAGCATGTTCGGATCGTTCATCGGCTTGAACGCATCCAGGAAATTGTCCGCGCCGGAGAAAATATCGTCGAGCGCGGTGCCGCCCGCCTGCACCAGCAGCGCCGCCGTGATGCCGTTGCGCGCCGGCATGCCGCCGAAATCGAAACTTTTCTCGATGTGCTGGGTGTCGCGCTGCCAGGACGCCAGGCCCGATGCGGATTGCGCGGTGTAGGACAAGAGCCAGCGCATCTGCTGCGCATTCAGCCCGGCCATACAGGCGGCCGATGCGGCCGACCCGAACGTGCCGGAAATCGCATGCGTGCTGCGATGGGTTGCCACCATATATTGCAGCTTGCCCAGCGTCATGGTCACGCGCGGGCCGACATCATAGCCCAGCGCCACGGCGCGGATGAAGCGTTCGCCGCTCGCGCCAAACCGCTCGCCCGCCGCCAGCGCCGAGGGCACCACCGAACAGCCCGGATGCGATTGCGAAGGCGGGTGCGTGTCGTCGGTCTCGTCCGAATGGCCGAGCATGCCGTTGACCATGGCGGCCTCGATCGGCCCACACAGCATGGTGGATGCGGGGATGGTGGCGACCTTGTCGCCCTGATAGGCGCGCGCAAAACCCAGCGCCATCTTTCCGGGCGGCAATTGCGAACCGGAAATCTGTGCGGCCAGCGTATCGAGGATCATCTGCTTGGCTTTTTCCACCACGGCCGGCGGCAATGGCTTATTCGCAGCCTCCGCCATATAGGTGCTGAGCGTCGTGATCAGTTTTCCGGGCGGTGCTGCCGCCGCCGCTTCCGCGCGCCTGGGCGCCGCCGCAATCGCGGCCATGCCGCCGCCCGCCATCAGCAATCGGCGCCGCGTGACCGTTCCGTCTTCGTCGTTTTTGTTCATGTCCCCTCTCCCGCACAGGATTTGGCCGCAACTGTAGCAATTCGCGGTCACTTGCACATGGGCTTGATGCCGGGATCAAGCCGATTTGCTCTTGCAAGCGGGGGGCTCGCGGTCCGATAAACGCGGGCAAACCCGCCGGCGGCGCGCCGGATTGCGAGCGATGCATGCGTTCTGTTCTGTGGGCCCCGATCATAGCGGTTTTCCTGGCGGGAGCGGCGTTCGCCGCGCCTGCGCCTCGCGACACGCTGATCGTGCCCGGAATGCGCGCCGGACCCGTTGCGCTGGGCATGAGTCCCGCCGAACTCACCGCATCGGTGGGCGTTTCGGGCGATATGCAGCACCAGGGACCCGACACGATCTATTCCTGGGGCGATCTCGCGGCCCAGATCGGCGACAAATCGCCGGCCGTCGATCTCATCATGGTCAACGATCCGCGTTACGAAACCGCCGACCATGTGCGTGTTGGATTGGCGCTGCTCGCGGTGATGGCGGTGCTCGGCGATCCGGACAAGACAACGACGACGCCCGGAACCCAAACGCTCGACTATGACGGCATGACGCTGATCATCCGCAACAATGTGGTCGCGCAAATCCGCGTGCGAAAATGATCAACGCCGAAGTCACGGCGCCTGCCGGCCCGATCCGGCCCCGCAAGGCCGAACGGCGATTTGGGCTTGGGCGTTTGCCGGCGCTCGATGCCGTTGCGCTGCTGTTGTCCCTGACGCTTGTGGTTCCCATCGCGTCGGTGTGCTTCAGCCTGTTGTCCGGCCAGACCACGGTGTTCGTGCATCTGGCCCAGACGGTGCTCGCCGAATATGCCGCCAACACGCTGCTGCTGGCGGTGCTTGTCATTGCCGGCGTCTTGGCAGTGGGCGTACCGGCCGCCTGGCTCACCGCCTGTTGCGAATTTCCGGGGCGCCGCGTGCTGGAAGCCGCATTGATTCTGCCGCTGGCCGCGCCTGCCTATGTGCTGGCCTATGCCTATGCCGATTTTCTGTCCGCCTACGGACCGGTTCAGACGCTGCTGCAAAACCTCACCGGCTGGGAGACGGGCGATTACTGGTTTCCGGACGTGCGCTCGCTGCCGGGCGCGGCGCTGATGCTGGTCCTGACGCTGTATCCCTATGTGTATCTGCTCGCGCGTGCACGCTTCCTGAACGAATCCGCCTCTGCCCGGGAGGCGGCGCAGCTTTTGGGGCGCGGGCCTTGGTCGTCGTTCTTTGCGGTTTCGCTCCCGCTGGCACGCCCCGCTTTGGTTGCCGGCGCAACGCTGGCCGCCATGAACAGCTTTGCCGATTACGGCACCGTCTCCTATTTCGGCGTGCCGGTCTTCACCACCGGCATTTACAGCGCCTGGTTCTCTTTCGCCGATCAGAACGCCGCGCGCGAGTTGGCCGCGGTGCTGATCGGCTTTGTCGCCATTGCGCTGCTCCTGGAGCGGTCCCTGCGTGGCCGGGCTGCGTTTCATGAAACCGGACGGCGCGACCGCCGGCCCGCGCGTTATCGCTTGTCGCCGCTGAAATCGGCGGCCGCGATGTTCGCCTGCGCGCTGCCGCCGCTTCTGGGTTTTCTGGTTCCGGCTTTGGTGTTGGCATCGCTCCTGATTCAATCCGGCGGTCCGACGCGCGATTTCTCGCGCCATCTCTTCAACACGCTGACGCTGGCGGCCTCGGCGGGATTCATCGTCACTCTGGGCGCGCTGGTGCTCGCCTTCGCCCGGAAGGAGCACCCTAAGGGAATCGCCGGGCGCGCGGCATCCTTTACCAGTCTCGGTTACGCGGTGCCCGGCTCGGTCATTGCGGTGGGCGTGCTCGTGCCCTTTGCCGCATTCGACAATGGCATCGCCAATTTTTCCCAGCGGACCTTCGGCATCTCGCCCGGGCTCATTCTCACCGGGGGCATTGCGGCGCTGCTGTTCGCCTATATGGCGCTCTATCTGGCGGTGGCGCTGCAGAGCGTTAGTGCGGGATTGGAGCGGGTAACACCCTCTATCGGCAATGCCGCGCGGCTGCTCGGGCGCGGACCGTGGGATGTGTTGCGGCGGGTGTATCTGCCGCTGATCGCGCCTTCGGTTTTGACCGGGGCGTTGCTGGTGTTTGTCGATGTCATGAAAGAGCTGCCCGCGACTCTGATGCTGCGGCCGTTCAATTTCGACACGCTCGCGATTGCCGCCAACAATTATGCTTCCGACGAAAGACTGTCATGGGCGGCAGCGCCCTCGCTCGCCATTGTCGCGGCCGGCATTATTCCCTGCATCGTCTTGATCCGCAGCATCGCCTCGTCGGCTTATGGCGCCGATGAGACTCCGCCTCTGCCCTAACGCATCCTCATGGATAAAAGGAAAACACGAAGGGCACGAAGGCAGCATGAAGAGCACAAAGACTATACCTTCGTGTCCTTGGTATCTTCTTAGTGCCCTTTGTGTTCAACTTATTGTCCTCATGCTGAGCCTGTTGAAGCATGACCGACGGAGAAACAAATGCGGCGGTTGACGATTGCGCTCGCGGGATTGATGGCGTTCGGGCTTGCACATGGCGCGCACGCCGCCGAGGCAACACCTGCCGATTGGATCGAAGTCGCGGCGGGGCCGATGTTCACGGTCAAAGCGCCGCCGGGCACCACATTCGAGCGCATCCGCACCGGCGATGCCTTTGCGGGCACCTTCCATGGACCGGGTTTCGATTTGCCAGTGGAGTTCGGCTATCACCGCGATGCGGTCAAATTGCCCGAAGGCGCCAAGAACACCAGCGAGACAAAGCTGGTCGTGGACGAAAAGCCTGGCGCAATCACGAAGGCGGCGACAGCCGATCCGGCACACCCGCTCTTCATCGGGCTGTATGTCCCTGCGGTGGAAAACGATCTGCTGGGACCGCTCAGCCTTGTCGTCAGTGGTGCTGTCGCAAAACCCGAAGATCAGGCGCTGGTCGAGCGCATCTACCGCACGGTCAAATTCGGGTACAAAAACTAACCCTGTTTTCTGCGGCTCCGCGGTTAACCAGTTTTCCGAACCTTCTCTTCATATCTCGCGCCCATCGTGGCGCAAGGCCAAGATCGGGTGGAAAATGTCCGTGTCTTCGATCGGCGCAGCAGCGCCGCCCCAGCATCATCATGTTCAGCAAGCAAAGACCGCGAACAAGGAGCCGGCAAAACCTGCTCAGGCCGAGACGAAACCGGCACCGCCCGCCAAAGCCTCGCCCCACAAGGTCGATGTGAAAGCCTAGCGCGAGCGCGGCGTGTCCTGAACAATTTTCGTCATCGCCGCCTTCGTGGCGGCGATCCATGACCTCCATCCAAGAAGGTGTTCATGGGTGACCGGCACTTCGGCCACTCATGACGGTCAGACTGCGCTAGCGCCAGCCGGCGCGGTCGAAGATCGTCTGAGCCTGCGCCTGGTTCTGCCCATAGAACGACACATTCAGCGGGTCGGTCTTGAACTTGCCCAGCGTCTTCAATTCCGGCGTGATCGGCACGCTGGCCACTGCCGGAAATTCGTAATTGGCGCCGGCGATGATGTTCTGCGCCGCGTCGCTCGCCATGAATTCCAGGAACTTCACCGCAATCGCCTTGTGCGGAGCCGATGCCATGACGCCCCCGCCCGACACGTTCACATGCGTGCCATAGCCATCCTGGTCCGGAAATATCGGCGTCAGCTTCTTGGCGGCGTCCCGCTCGCCCTTCACCTTCGAATTCACCAGCCGCATGTAATAATAATGATTGGCGATAGTGACGCCGCACTCCCCCGCCGCCACGCTTTGCAGCAAGGTCGTGTCGGCGCCTTGCGGCGGGCGCGCGAAATTCGCCACCACGCCTCTGACCCATTGTTCGGCCTTCGCTGGGCCCATATGCGCGATCATCGCGCCGAGCAGCGAAAGATTGTACACGGCCGAACTCGACCGCATGCAGATCTTTCCCTTCAGCCGCGGATCGGCGAGGGAATCGTAAGTCTGCACCGATCGGGGATCGACTTTCTTCGCATTCACGAAGATCAGCCGCGCCCGCGTGGAAAAGCCGAACCACAAATTTTTCGGACTCTTGAGCGAGGCCGGAATCCGCGCCTCCAAGATCTTGGACTGCGCCGGCTGAAACAGATTTTCCTTTTCCGCGAGCCAGAGATTGCCGGCATCGACCGTCAGGAACACATCGGCCGGCGAATTCTTGCCTTCCGCCTTCATGCGCGCGAGCAGTTCCGGTCCATCGCCCTCGATGACATTCACCGGGATGCCGGTGGCCTTCTGGAAGCCGTCATAAAGCAACTCGTCCGAATCATAATGGCGCGCCGAATAGATGTTCAGCGCGTCCACAGCCGCGGCAGGTCCCGCCAAGGCGGTAATGCCAAGCGCAAGCACAGCAAGGGTGAGCGTAAGACGCATGGGCTCGCTTCTTATCTGAGAATGATTATCATAAGCATTATGTCCGCTGGCGCAATCGCAAAAGACTTACAACGACGTATTTTCGCCGTCATGAAGAGACAAGTTTTGATTGGCATCAAAGTTCGCTGGGATTCTCAGTCTTATTCTTTTGTTCGCGGTTGTTCCGTGACCGGTAAAGGAACTCTATGAGCCGACGCACTCGCATTCAGCTGATCGTCCTTGCCGTCGTCCTGGCGATCCTGGCAACGCCGTTCTTGATCCCCCTCAACGTTTATCGTGGCCGCATCGAAGCCGCGGCCAGCGGGGCCCTGTCGCGGGAGGTGCACATCAAGGGTCCGCTGCACCTGACCCTCTATCCCGATATCGGGGTTTCGCTGTCCGATGTCGCGGTGGCCAATGTGCCCGGTGCGCATGAGCCGCAAATGATCACGGCGGAGAAATTGGTCGTCGGCGCCAAGCTGATGCCGCTGTTTTCCGGTCAGCTCGAAGTCACCGAGCTCACGCTGGAGAAGCCGGTCATCCATCTGGAAATCGGGAAGGATGCCTCGCCCAATTGGTCGTTCGGCAAAACGCCCGCCTCCGGCCAGCCGGCCGACGCGGCGGCGCTCGACCGCATCGGCTTTTCGCATCTGAACATCAACGACGGATCGATCACCTATTACGATGCCGGTTCCGGCAAGAGCGCCGCCCTGACCGGCGTCTCGCTCTCGCTGAACATGCCGGACGCCTCTCGCCCGACACTGGCCTTGCCACTGACGCTCGGCGGTGCGCTGACCTACAATAACGAGAAATTGAAGATCGACGGCAGGCTCGACAATTTCGGCAATCTGCTGAACGGCCGCACCACCGGAGCGCGTTTCTCGATCGGCTCCAATGTCATCAATGCCGAATTCACCGGCGACATCGGCACCCAAGGCGGCCTCACCGGTTCGCTGAAGCTGGGCGCGCATTCGGTGCGCAGCCTGGCCGCATGGCTGGGCAGCCCGATGCCACCCGGCAACGGCTTTGGTCTGCTGGCGTTGGAAGGCCATTTCAGCGCACGCGATGGGCTTTATTCCCTATCCCACACGCATCTCGCCTTCGATCAGATGAATCTGAACGGCGATCTGTCGCTCGACACCAATCCGAAGGTTCTGACCCTCAAGGGCCAGGTGACGATCGACCGGCTGGACATCAATCCCTATCTCGCGCCGGGCGCCAATGACGACACGGTCAAAGCCGCCAAGGCGAAAGCCGCCAACCCCGAAGCGCCCATAGCCTTGGGCGGGCTGAAAGCCGTCAACGCCGATTTCACGCTGGCGGTTGGCGAGCTTCTGCTGCCGAACATCAAACTCGACCAGGCCATCGTCAAAGCCAATCTCGAAGACGGCGTGCTGCGCGCGGACATGTCCAAGGTCAACACCTTTGGCGGCAATGGCAAAGCGAGCCTGATGGTGGATGCGCGCGAAGCCACGCCCAGCATCCGCAGCACGCTCGATGTCAGCGACATCAAGGTGCAGCCGTTCCTCACCCAGATGATGCATTTCACCCGAATGAGCGGCAAAGGCGTGGTGCGCTACGACATCGCCGCGTCGGGCGACAGCGCCAAGGCGATTCTCGCGAATATGACCGGCAAGGGCGATATCCGTTTCACCGATGGCGCAATCGCCGGAGCCGATCTCGAAGCGATTTCGCGCGTGCTCCAATCGGTGGTCAACGGTGAAGCCTTGGGCGCGGCTATCGGCAACGATGCGAAGACCCCGTTTGGCAGAATGGGTGCGAGCTTCACCGTCGACCACGGCGTTTTGCAGACCAAGGACTTCCAGCTTGTGAACCCCACCGTCGAGATGAACGGAAGCGGGAACGTGGACCTCAACAATCGCACGCTCGAGTTCCATTTCGAGCCGAAGGCCGTGAAAGGCATTCCAGGCCTGAAGCTGGTCGATATCGGGGTGCCGTTTTACGTGAAAGGGCCATGGGAAAAGCCCGGCTATGGCCCCGACGTGCGCGGCCTCGCGAAATCCGTCGTCGAGAAGCTGCAAAGCGGCGCCACCTCGCCGCTCGATGTCCTGACACAGCCCGGATTGTCTCTGAAATCCATTTTAGGTGCGGGCAAGAAGAAGACCCAATAGCATCAGGATTATGAAGCTTTCCCGCCGCCTTGCCGCATTCCTCGTTATCGTAGTTGTTCTGGCCGGCGGTCTTTACTGGGCGCTCCGCCCTGCCCCGTCATTGACGGTGGTGAGCTGGGGCGACGTCTACGGGCGGGCGCAGATGCTCGCGCTCTTTCATCCGTACACCGATAAAACCCACATCCAGGTGAACGTGGCCAATTATGGCGGCGGCTTGAAGGAGATTTCGCAGCAGGTCGGTTCAGGCGATGTGCAATGGGATGTCGTCGATCTCGAACTCGAAGATGCCGCGGCCGCATGCCGCCAGGGACTGTTGGAAAATCTCCAGGACATCGAGCTGCCGCCTGGCACGAACGGGACCGGCGCCCAGCGCGATTTCGTGCCCGGCGCGCTCGGTCCGTGCTGGGTGGGAAGCGTTGTCTACAGCCAGGTGATCGGGGTCGATTCGGCCCGGTTTGGCGATTCCCAGCCCGAAACGGCGGCCGATTTCTTCGATATTGCGCGCTTTCCCGGCCCTCGCGGTCTGCGCGACAACGGCCCCAAATACAATCTGGAGCTCGCCCTCCTCGCCGATGGGGTGAAATATTGGCAGGTCTATTCCGTGCTGGGCACGGAAACGGGGCTGAACCGGGCTTTTGCGAAGCTCGATACCATCAAATCCAGCATCAAATGGTGGCGCCGTGCCGCCGAGCCCGCCGACATGCTGGGGCGCGGCGAGGTGGCGATGTCGACCGTGCTGAATGCGCGCATTTTCAGCATCGACCCCGAACCCAAAATCCGCACCATCTGGGACGGGCAGCTCTATCAGCTCGACGTGTTCGGCATCCCGAAAGGAAATCCAAACAAAAAGCGCGCACTCGACTTCATCCGCTTTGCCACCGGCTCGGTCCCCCTCGCCGAGGAAGCCCGTCTGCTTCCCTATGGCCCGGCACGCCGGTCGGCGCTGCCCCTGGTCGGCCGCAATCCCGACAACAACGCCGACATGGTCCCGAGCCTTCCAACCACCCCGCGAAATTTCGCGCGCGCGCTGGCCGTGGACCCCGACTGGTGGGCCAAGCACGGCCCGGCCATCGAAGCGCGCTGGGCGGCATGGCGAAGAAGCTGAGCGCGCATTGACTTTGGCGCAGCGCTCGACAAGGTTGAGAGCCTCCGAAAACGGCCGTCGGGAGCCTCATCGAGCCCATGTTGTCCTACGCGATAAGGCGAATCCTGGGCGCCATTCCGACGCTCTTCATCATCATCACTCTCTCCTTTTTTATGATGCGGCTGGCCCCGGGCGGACCGTTCGATACCGAACGCGTGCTGCCCCCGGAAATCGCCCGCAACATCGCCGCCGCCTACGATCTCGATAAGCCGCTGTACCAGCAATATTTCATCTATCTCGGCCGGCTGCTGCACGGCGATTTCGGCCCCTCCTACAAGATCCGCGATTTCACCGTCACCCAGCTTATCGCCAACGGCTTTCCCGTCAGTTTGAAGCTTGGTCTCTTGGCCATCACGCTTGCCTTCGCGCTTGGCACCACGCTTGGCATTGTCGCGGCGTTGCGCCAGAACCGCGCCCCCGATTATTCGGTGATGACGCTCGCCATGATCGGCATCACGATTCCCGCCTTCGTGACAGCGCCGCTGCTCCAGCTCGTTTTCGGCATCTATGGCGTGCATCTGTTCGGGCTCGATCTGTCGCTTCCCGTGGGTGGCTGGAATGGCGGTGCTACGCGCAATATCATCCTGCCGGTGATTGTGCTGGCGCTCGGTCCCATCGCCGTCATCGCGCGTATCACCCGCGGCAGCATGGTGGAGGTGCTGCGTTCCAATTTCATCCGCACCGCGCGGGCCAAGGGCCTGCCCACCTGGCGCGTGATCACCCATCACGCGCTGCATGCCGGGCTGCTGCCGCTGGTGAGTTATCTCGGGCCGGCCATCGCCGATATCGTCAGCGGCTCGCTGATCGTCGAGCAGATCTTCGGGCTTCCCGGCATCGGACGCTATTTCGTGCAGGCCGCGCTCAACCGCGATTACACGCTGGTGCTGGGTGTCACGATTTTCTACGCGACTTTGATCATCAGCATGAATCTGGTGGCGGACCTGTTCTATGGCGTGCTCGACCCGCGCGTAAGGTTCGAGTGATGCTGCCTCGCTCCCCCGCGCATCCCGACGCGCAATTGATGGAGAAGGCCCAGGCGGTGAAGGGCCGCAGCCTGCTCGCCGATGCGCGGCGGCGCTTGTTCCGCAACAAGGCCGCCGTGATCAGCATGGTGCTGCTTGGCTTGATCACGTTCATGGCGCTGTTTGCGCCCTATCTGTCGCCCTATGCCTTCAGCGACCAGGATTACAGCGTGGTTTCCTGCGCGCCATCCTGGTGGCCGGGCAGCGATGTGCGCTGCCGTGCGGGCGGCGCGCATTGGTTCGGCACCGATGCGGTGGGCCGCGATTTGTTCGTGCGCGTGTTGTATGGCGCACGCGTATCCCTGGCGGTGGGCGTGGTGGCGACTTTCGTGAGCCTGATGATCGGGGTGCTGTACGGCGCGGCCTCCGGCTTCATCGGCGGGCGCACCGATTCCATCATGATGCGCATCGTCGATATCCTCTATTCGCTGCCTTTCATTTTTTTCGTCATCATCCTGATGGTGATCTTCAATCAGAATTTCATTTTGCTGTTCGTGGCCATCGGCGCGGTGTCCTGGCTGACCATGGCCCGCATCGTCCGTGGACAGACGCTTTCGGCCAAGCAAAAGGAATTCGTCGAGGCTGCGCGCGCCGCCGGTGTCGGCAATTTCGGCATCATCCGCCGCCATATCGTGCCCAATGTGGTGGGGCCGGTGATCGTCTATGTCACGCTCACCATTCCGGGTGTGATCCTGGCCGAAAGCTTCCTGTCCTTTCTCGGGCTTGGCATCCGCGAGCCCTTTACCTCGTGGGGCGTGCTGATTTCCGATGGCGCGGGCGAGATGGACACCGCCCCGTGGGCGCTGATCTTTCCGGGCGCCTTCATGGCGCTGACGCTGTTCTGCTTCAATTTCATCGGCGACGGCCTGCGCGACGCGCTCGATCCCAAGGACCGCTGAACGCGATGGCTGCTCCCGTTCTCGCCGTGAAAAATCTGGACGTGCGCTTTGCCACGCATGACGGCGAAGTGCATGCGGTGAAGAATGTCAGCTTCGATGTCGGCGAAGGCGAAGTCGTCGGCGTGGTCGGCGAATCCGGTTCCGGCAAGAGCCAGCTTTTTCTCGCCATCGCGGGTTTGATTGCCGGCAATGGGAAAGTGACGGGCAGCGCGGCCTATCGCGGCGAGGAGCTGATCGGAACACGCGAGAGCCGTCTCAATCAAATCCGCGGTTCCAAGATCACCATGATCTTCCAGGACCCGCTGACCTCGCTCACGCCGCATATGCGCGTCGGCGAGCAGATCATGGAAAGCTTGCGCGTCCATAAGCAGATGAGCCGCGAGGATGCCGCCCGCCGCGCCATCGAAACGCTGGAGCTGGTGCGCATTCCCGAAGCCAAGCGGCGGATGCGCCAATATCCGCACGAGCTTTCCGGCGGCATGCGCCAGCGCGTGATGATCGCCATGGCGACGGCGTGCGGTCCCGATCTTCTCGTCGCCGACGAACCCACCACGGCACTGGACGTGACCGTGCAGGCGCAAATCCTCGACATCATGCGGGACCTGAAGAAGGAGCTGAACACATCGATTGTGCTTATCAGCCATGATATGGGCGTGATCGCCGCCATGTGCGATCGCGTGCAGGTGATGCGGCGCGGCGAATTCGTCGAAGCCGGTCCGGCGGAAGAGATTTTCTACAACGCCCAGCACCCCTACACACGCATGCTGCTGGACGCGATGCCGCGCCTCGACCAGCCGATGCGCGAGGGCCATGTCAATTTGAAATCGGCGCGGAACGACGCGGCCACACTGGTCACGGTCGACGACATCAAGGTGCATTTTCCGGTCCGCGTCAGCGGCACCATTTTGCCCAAATACAAACCGTTGCGCGCGGTGGATGGCGTCAGCTTTTCCTTGAAGGAAGGCGAGACGCTGGGCGTGGTGGGCGAGTCCGGCTGCGGGAAATCCACCCTTGCCCGCGCGGTGATCAGGCTGTTGCCCAACACGGCGGGCACCGTTGTTTGGTGCGGGCGCAATCTCGGCGATGCCACGCAACGGGAAATCCGCGGCCTGCGGAAGGAATTCCAGATCGTCTTCCAGGACCCGCTCGCCAGTTTGGACCCGCGCATGACCATCGGCGAAAGCATTGCCGAGCCGTTGCGATCGTTAGAGCCCGGCACGCCAAGGGCGGAGGTGAACGCGCGGGTGCGCGCCATCATGGAAAAGGTCGGGCTCGATCCGGCTTGGATCAACCGCTACCCACATGAATTTTCCGGCGGTCAAAATCAGCGCGTCGGCATTGCGCGCGCCATGATCCTGCGGCCCAAGCTCATTATCTGCGACGAAGCGGTCAGCGCGTTGGACGTATCGATCCAGGCCCAGATCATCGATCTTATTCTGGCGCTTCAGGCCGAGTTCGATATGTCGCTGATCTTCATCAGCCATGATTTGTCGGTGGTGCGGCAGGTCTCGCACCGGGTGATGGTGCTGTATCTTGGCCGTGTCGTGGAGCTGGCCTCGCGCGACGCGATCTACACTGACGCGCGCCACCCCTATACCAAGGCGCTGATTTCGGCGGTGCTGATCCCCGATCCGAAGCTGGAACGCGCCAAGCCGCGCCGCATATTGCCGCCGGAATTGCCCTCGCCGCTGGACACCCGTTCGGCCCTGATGTTCCTGAAATCCCGCCGGATCGACGATCCCGATGCCGAACAATACAAACCCAAGCTGATCGAGGTGGCGCCGGGCCATTTCGTCGCCGAACACGACCCCGTGTAGGGCGGCGCATCCTTTGAAATTGCCGGTCCGGCCTTGTAACCTCTCACCGGTGATTTTCAGGGACCTTCAAACGAAATGATGCCATCCATGACGACGCGGCGCGCCTTTCTGACCTCGGTGTGTGGCGCTGCGCTTCTGCCGCTTGCGGCTTGCGGCGATAGCGGCACGGCGACCAAGACGGGAAGCGCCGCGCCTTCGCAGACGCCGGGAATGGCGGTGTTCAACCGCGGCAATGGCGCCGAACCCGCCAGCCTGGACCCGCACCACACCCAGGGCACCTGGGAATTCAACATTGTGGGCGAGTTGATTATGGGTCTGACCACCGAGGATGCGGAAGCCAAGCCCATACCCGGCGCCGCCGAGCGTTGGGAAACCTCTGCCGACGGCAAGACCTGGACCTTCCATTTGCGCGATCATCAGTGGTCGGACGGAATGCCGGTGACGGCGCAGGATTTCCTCTATGCGTGGCAGCGGATTCTCAATCCGAAAACGGCGGCGCAATATGCGTCGCTGCTCTACATCTTCAAGAATGCGGAAGCCGTGAACGGCGGCAAAATGCCGGTGGAGATGCTGGGGGCCAAGGCTATCGACGACAAGACGCTCGTGGTCGAATTGGAACATCCCGCCCCCTACATCACCGAATTGATGATGCACCAGACGGCCTTTCCCGTACCGCGCCATGTGGTGGAGGCCAAGGGCGATGCCTGGACGAAGCCCGAAAACTATGTCGGCAACGGACCCTTCAAGCTGCTCGAATGGATTCCCAACGATCACATCACCATCGAGAAGAATCCCAAATTCTACGACGCGGCCAATGTGAAGCTGGACCGGGTCGTGTTCTATCCGACGTCCGATCCGAACGCCGCGCTGAAGCGCTTCCGCGCCGGGGAATTCGACTCCCAGGACGGCATTCCGATGGATCAGCTCGATTGGCTGAAGCAGAACCTGCCCGACACGATCCAGATGACGCTTTATCTTGGGATCACCTACCTTGTCGCCAATCAATCGCGAAAGCCCTTCGACGACGTGCGGGTGCGCGAGGCGCTGAACCTTGCCTATGACCGCGAGACGGTGACGGAAAAGATCATCCGCTTCGGCGAGCCGCCGGCCTACAGCTTTGTGCCGCCCGGGATTGCCAATTATCCGAACACCAACGCGTTCGCGTTCAAGTCCATGCCCTATCCGGACCGGTTGAAGCGCGCCCAGGACCTGATGCGCCAGGCGGGTTATGGCCCCGACAAGAGGCTGCGCACCACGTACTCGATCTTCAACACGCCCGATGCCAAGCGCGTCGCCTCTGTTGCCCAGCAAATGTGGAAACAGATCTATATCGACATCGACCTCGTGCAGAGCGAAGTGGCGGTCAATTACAAGAAGCTGGAAACCGGCGATTATGACATCGGCGGCGCGGGCTGGATCGCCGATTACAACGATGCCTACAATTTCCTGTATCTGCTTATGACCAACAATGGCGGCTTCAATTATGGCCGTTATCACAATCCGAAATTCGACGAGCTGATGGCCCAATCCAATCTGGAACCGGACGCCGTCAAGCGCGGGCAAATCATGTCGGAAGCCGAAGCCGTTGCGCTGAAGGATTTCGCTTGGGTGCCGACGCGCTATCCGGTGACCAGCAATCTCGTGCGGCCCTATGTGAAGGGGTGGAAGCCGAACAACCGCGATTTCCACCGCATGCGCTTTGTCAGCATAGACGAAGACGCGCGGGCAAAGACCGCGCACGGCTAAGCGCACAAGTGCTCTTGCGCACAGCTTCGCATTTCAGGCAGATTCCCGCACCGGGACCCCGTAGCTCAGCAGGATAGAGCGGCAGATTCCTAATCTGTAGGTCG
>DATARE010000164.1:0-2660 GCA_036264295.1 Micropepsaceae bacterium
CTTGTCCATGACCCATGCTATTCCACGCAATTCCGCACTAGCCTCGATCCCACGGCCGTCCAATGGAACGTGGGATTTTTCACTGATAGCATTGATCTTGAGCGCGATGCGCGCATCGACGGCCGACATGACGGTGCTGGCGACAATCGTGCCGCCGGCGATGTCGGCGGAAACGTCCTGATCCTTGAGGACGCCCGGTTGCAAACGCGCATCAAAAGACGTCAGGCGGCCGTGATCAAGTTTTGCCGCGACCCCGAATTGCATCAAACCATAGGGCGTTGAAAGAAAGAGACGGCCATCCTCGATTGAGACGCTCGGTCCTGGTTCCTCCGGCGGCTTCGCCAGCGCCTCCTCGACCAATTGCTGCAGCGTACCGAAATTCAAACGCCGTCCGTCATAACCCACCCGTAAGACAGGCTTGACCAGTTTCACCGTAGCTATCGTGGGAAACGCAAAAGGCCCGCTGTAATCGAGCGTCATATCGAAGGTCTCGGCGGTGAATTCCGGGATGGCCGGCCCGAGCCGGACATGGGCGGAAAAACCGCCGCGTGCGAGTTCGTCGAATTCGACGACCGAAGCGACCCCGCGACTGTGCAAATAATGCTGCACGAGGAAGGCCGCTATGGGTCTGCGCGCGACATAAACAGAGGTGGAAAACGCGACCGGCAGAAAGACGAAAAGGACAAGCAAAATCCACCATAGCAAGCGGCGCTTGACGGGCGGACGTGCCGGTTTCTCGGTCCAAACGTTTAAGGGCATTCCCTTCCGTTCTGCGCCGGTCTTGGGCGCCATGGGGAAGGATACCGCAGGATGATCTGCAGATGTTCAGCTTTATTTGGCGGTTACGCACGCCACTTACGAAAAAAGCTGACCGGAAAGGTTCAGATATCCAGAATTTCCCCGTCCGGGCAATTATCCTCGAAACGGCGCTTCGGACCATGATCGCCGGTCCCCCTGCGCCTGCGCCGGTCTGGTCCAGCGAATTCCGGCGTCTTCACGAATCGCCTCGGGCGTTCGATGATTTGCACGATGCGGTCGTAGAGATTTCGCGGCGTGACGGGTTTTAGGAGAGCCTCGGTGATTCCGGCATCGCGTGCGGTTTCGATACGGCGCAGCTCGGTGTGCGCGGTGATCATGATAATGGGAATCCACGCCAGGGGAGGGGCGCAACTGCGGCGTACCATTTTGACAAAGCCGATGCCGTTCATCGGCCTCATGTCGTAATCGCACAGCACGAAGTCCGGCTTCACGGCATTCAGCACTTTGATGCCGCTTTGTCCATCCGAAGCTTCATGTACGTCCCTGAGCCCGTAGGCGACCAGCAGCGCGCGCAAAAGCCGGGTCATATGGACGTTGTCATCAACGATGAGGGCCGTCAGATGGTGCAGGCCGTTATTGTGCAATACCGGGCTGGAGACCGGAACTCCGGATAGATTCCGCGCTGGCAACTGCGACACGGCGGGGCTCCTTGCTGTGCACGCCATTGTTCAACGCAATTCAAAAGAGCGCGTTAACGAGGAGCAAAGCCGTGCGGTTTTTATAAATTTCTAACCATCACCGGTGCGGCAGCGCCGTGAGAGCGCCAAGGCTTCGAGACATGACATTCACACCAAATAAGTGTTCGTTAAGCCTAAACTCCGAGCCGGCGAGGAAGCAACCGATGACTGAGCCAAAGCTTGAAGGCATCCATGCATGTGTCTTCGATGCCTATGGGACATTGTTCGACTATGCTTCCGCGGCGGCGCGCTGCGCTGATGTCCTCGGCGATAATTTCCCGAAGCTGAACGCGCTGTGGCGCGAAAAACAGTTGCAATACACATGGCTGCGCACGAGCCAGCAACGCCACGCGGATTTCTGGCAGGTTACCGGCGATGCGTTGGACTTCGCCTTGGACAGTCTCGGCATCTCCGACGCAGCGCTGCGCAAGAAGCTGATGAATCTCTACCTCACGCTCGATCCCTTCCCCGAAGTCCCGGGCATACTCGCCAGGCTGAAGAAGGCACGGTTTGCCACCGCTATCCTGTCGAACGGTTCCCCGGGCATGCTTGGCGCCGTGGTTGAGGCGGCCAAGCTCGGCCCGGTGCTCGACGCCGTCCTATCGGTCGAGGAGGCCGGCGTGTTCAAGCCGCATCCGCATGTCTATCAGCTGGCGGTGGACCGCCTCGATATGCCCGCGGCGCATATCGCCTTTGTCTCCGCCAATGGCTGGGATGCCTATGCCGCGTCGGCATTCGGCATGCGCGTCATATGGTGCAATCGCTATGATCAAAAGCCTGAGCGCCTCCCGGGCGCGCCGGATCGCGTCGTGACGTCTCTGACTGCGCTGCCCTCACTTATCGGCGTAGCGCGTGCTCATTCTTCGTAGATCATCTTTACGCTCATGCCACCGTCGATGATGATGTTCTGGCCGGTCATGAATCCCGCATGTTCGGAGAGGAACAGGCACGCCTCGGCGATGTCTTCCGGCGTGCCGACGCGGCCGGCAGGATGCTGCTCGCGATCGCGCTTGCTGTGACGTGGAGCGCGTGCACGCCGCGAATATTGCCAGTCGCGAACCTCAATCCAACCCGGACTGATGCAATTCACTCGTATGCGGTGTTCGGCAAGGCTGATCGCCATGGCGTGGGTGAGGGCGGCGATGCCACCTTTCGAGGCGCTGT
>DATARE010000188.1:0-11563 GCA_036264295.1 Micropepsaceae bacterium
GCTCAAGGCCTGCGCCGAGACCGGCAAGCCGGTGATCATCTCCACCGGCATGGCGACCATGCCCGAGATCGTTGCTGCCATCGATACGCTGAAAAATTCCGGCTGCAATAAAATCACGGCGCTGCATTGCGTTTCGGCCTATCCCGCGCCGCCAGAGGAAGCCAATCTGTCGGCGATGGCTGCGATTCGCGAATCCACGCATGTGCCGGTCGGCTGGTCCGATCACACACGCCGCCCGTCCATCATCGAACGCGCCATCCATCGCTGGGGCGCATCGGCTGTGGAATTCCATCTCGATCTCGATGGCAAAGGTGCGGAATACGCCGCCGGTCATTGCTGGCTGCCGGAAGAGATCGCACCGGTGATCGCCCGCATCCGCGAAGGTGAACGCGCCGATGGCGGCGGCTTCAAAGGCCCCGTCGCAGCCGAACTTTCCGACCGCGAATGGCGTGCCGATCCCACCGACGGCCTGCGCCCGCTCCGTCATATCCGCGCCCAATGGAAACCCGCCGCATGAGCACGCCCGCAGCAAATCCGCGCGTCGTTGCGATCGTTCAGGCGCGCATGGGCTCGACGCGGCTTCCCGGAAAAGTGCTGCGCTCCATCGCCGGCAAACCGCTGCTTTGGCATGTGATCCATCGCCTGCGCCGCGCCGCCAGTCTGGACGAGATTGTCATCGCCACCTCGACGAATCCGCGCGACGATGCGATTCTAACCTTCTGCCGCGAAGAAGACGTCCCCTGTGTGCGCGGGCCGGAGGACGATGTGCTGGCCCGATTTGCACTCGCCGCCGAGGCGTTTCACGCGGATGTGATCCTGCGCGTGTCTGCGGATGCGCCGCTTCTGGATGGCGGCTTCATCGACCATCTGGTGCAGGCGCTGATTGCCCAGGACGGCGATTATGTGACGCTTCCGCCCGGTGCGCTGTGCGCTCATGAAGGAATCGATCCGTTCTCCCGCCGCGCGCTCGACAAACTGGTGCGCGAGGCATCTCACGATCCCGTCGCGCGCGAACATGTCAGCGGCTATTTCAAGCTGCATCCCGATTTCGTGAATATCGTCTGCGCCGCGCCCTATGAGACGCTGGCGCGCAAGAGCGCACGGCTCACCATCGATACGCCGGACGATCTCGCCTTCATCGAGACGTTGCATGAACGGCTTAAGGTCAACGCGGGAGAAGCCTCCTTGTCCGATCTGCTGCTGCTGCTCGAACGTGAACCGCATCTGGCGCAAATGAACGCGCATGTGCGCCAGAAGCCGCTGGAGGCGCAAGGCGGCCTTGCGCTGATCCGCTGTGACGGCGGCGGCATGTTGGGCTTTGGTCATGTGAAGCGCTGCCTGACGCTGGCGCGGGCCTTGCGCGATCGTGAAGGCCTGGGCGTGCTGTTCGCCTTGAACGGCGAGGAAGATGCCGCCGAAACGATCCGCCAAAGCGGGTTTGAAACCGTGGTGCTGCCGCGAACGAACCAAACCAATGCGTTCATGGCTTTGGGGGCGGCGAAAAATCCGGACATGCTGATCGCCGATGCGCGCACCAATTTGTCGCGCGACATGCTCACGCGTCTGCGCCAGAAGATCGGCATCGTCGCCGTGATCGACGACGCCTCGGACCGGCGTCTGGCCGCGACCCATGCCTATTTTCCGCCGGTGCCTCAGGTCGAAGGGCTTTCCTGGAACGGCGCGCGCCCGGTTGTGCGCGTGGGCTGGGAATGGTCGCTGCTGGGATTTGATCCCGCACGGCTGCCCGCAAAACCGGCCGTTCGCAATCCTGCACGTCCCACCATCGTCGTCAGCATGGGCGGCAGCGATCCGCTCGAACTGACGCGGCTTGCGGCACGTGCGCTTGCCAAGATCACCACGCCGTTTCGCGCGCGCTTCATCATCGGTCCGGGCTTCCGCAATGCATCCGCGCAGCAGCGCGAGATCGAAGCCATGAGCCCGGCTTTTGAAGCGGTGCAGGGCGTGACCGATCTGGGCGCCGAATTTTCGGGCGCCGATCTGGCGCTGGTGACGTTCGGCGTCACCGCCTATGAATTGGCGGCGCTCGGGGTTCCGGCGCTGTATCTCGCGCTCTCCGACGACCATGCGCTGTCCGCGTCCAGCTTCGAAAACGCCGGCATGGGCGCCGTTTTGGGCTTGGGGCGGATTTTGCGCGCCGACGACATCGCCCGCAAATGCTGGCAATTGCTCACCGATGCGGACCGCCGCCGCGATATGCGCGCCGCCGGCTTGAACACCATCGATGGCCGCGCAGGCAATCGCATCGCCGCCGATCTGACCACAGCGTTGGCCGAGCTACGCAACGCACCCAAGCTGGCAGTGGCAGCCTCTTGATTTCGAGCGGTTTTGGATTGAATTGATTCAATTGAACGTCATGACGGCCGAAGTGCCGGTCATCCATGAACACCTTCAGGGGCAGGAGATTATGGGTCGCCGCCACGAGGGCGGCGATGACGGATTTTATATGATCCGTTCAAGCCAAAACGATTCTAGCGTATGGCGGAGAAGAAGCGCGAAAACCGTATTCCCTGGGATCGCAACGCGCCGCCCAGATCCCATGACGCCACGATGACGTTCGCCTTGCCGATGAGGTTTTCCACCGGCACATAGCCGACGCCGCCGTCTTCCATCGCCACGCGGCTGTCGAGCGAATTGTCGCGATTGTCTCCCATGACGAAGACATGCGCCGGCGGCACCACGAATTCTTCCGTGTTGTCCAGACTGCCGTTCCAGGTCACTTTGAAAATCGGATGTTCGCGGCCATTGGGCAGCGTTTCCGAAAGCCGTGGCGCATCGGCCAGCGAGCCATCCTCGTTTTCGAGCCTGCCCATGCCATCGGGACGCAGCGGCAATTGTTTGCCGTTGATCCACAACCGGCCGGCGCGCATCTGCACCGTATCGCCCGGCAATCCGATGACGCGTTTGACATAGGTCTCTTTCGGATCGCGCGGGAGCTGGAACACCACGACATCGCCGCGTTCGGGCAGCGCGCCCAGCAAGCGCGTCGAGGCCGCCGGCAGAAGCTCCGGAACGCCGAAAATGTTCGGCAGCGAATAACGGCTATAGCCATAGGAAAATTTCGGCACGACCAGCCGGTCGCCGATTGCGAGTGTAGGTTCCATGGAGCCGGATGGAACATAGAACTGGTCGGCAAGCGCGGTTCGCGCGAACATCACGATGAGAAGAACGAGTCCAATTTCCTTCAACGCGTAGAGGCCGCGCAAAAGCTTGCGCATTCCGCCAGGTTGCCCACCGGATGGATTGTCCGCCATGTCGCCTCGCAAGACCAAAGCCGCCGCCCAAGACATAGCCGAGATATCCGGGCGCGGTCGCTCTCAACTTCGTGAGGTGGAGAGAGTTTAATTTTATGCCGGCCGGGCGCGCATGCGCGTGGGTGGCACTAACGCAGCTTCGGTTTCAAATCCGCATAAAGTTCTTCAACCAATTGGTCGGGGCGCACGGGGCCGTTCGCCCAATGGGCATCGAACTCGGCGGTGGGTTTAGCCGCGACGCATTCCTCCACGGTCTTGCCGGCCCGGATGAGCTTGGTCATGCGCTCGCGCAAGCTCACCATCACCTGAAGATAATCTTCCAGATCTTTCTTGGTCCCGACGCGTCCGCGCCCGGGCACCACTTTCACCTTATCATCCAAGGTGGGCAGCAGCTTGCGATAGGCCGCGATCATGCCATCGAGACTGCCGCCGCGGCTGTCCACCCGCGTGTAATCCTCATTGTTGAAAAGGTCGGCCGCGAACAGCACGTCAGCCTTGCGGAACTTGACGATCACATCGCTGTCAGTGTGCGCGTCCGGAACATGGATGAGATCGATATCCTCGCCATTGATGTGCAGGCTCAGCGCATCGTCGAAGGTCAATGCGGGCCAGAAGGCCGGAGGGAAGGCTTTCTGGCCCCCGCCGCTGACGGGATTGGTCTGATCGTTCATCAGCCTGGTGCGCGTGTTGGTCTGCGCGATTGTCGTGGCGCCGCTCTTGGCGAATTCGGCATTGCCGCCCACATGATCGAAATGCCAATGGGTGTTGATGACATAGCGGATGGGCTTGTCGGAAAGCTTCGCGATTTCGGCTTTCAGCCGCGGCACGCCGGCTTCCTGCTGATCGTCGATGAGAAGGATGCCGTCCGTGCCGGCAAAGACGCCGACATTGAGTCCCATGCTTCCCCAATTGACGCTGGTCAGGCCGGGAGCGAGGGTCTCATTGTGTTCGGCGCCTTCGCCGGGCGGGATGCGCTCGGCGGCAAGGCTGGAGGGGGCGGCAAGAAGGAGTGCTGCAAGGCACACAGGTATCGATCTCATTACGGACTCATGGAATTGCATCGGGCGAAATCCTATAGCGAGCCTCGCGCTTATGCGCACGAAATTGCACCTCAATTGCACCGAAACTTTCTTGCGCGAAGCCATGAAGATCCGCCACTTCCATGGAAATATCGCGCATCCATGGCCCATTTGCTGGGGTGAGGGGGGTACAACATGGCCCGCCTTACGCTTCCTTGGCAAAAGGGGTGTAAACTTCCCATATGATTCACGGGCAGACGGCATCGCCCGGCGCTGGAACGGCCCGAAAGGAAGGCAATATGAACGCGTCCTTGAGCTGGCGTGCCCGCACGATCACCAAGCCCATCCTGTCCTGGTACCGCAAGGTGCTGCCGTCCATTTCTCCCACCGAGCGTGATGCGATTGCCGCCGGCACAGTGTGGTGGGACGGGGAACTGTTCTCGGGCAAACCTCAGTGGGACAGGCTCCGCAGCTTCCCCAAGCCTCATCTCACCACCGAAGAACAGACGTTCCTGGACGGTCCGGTCGAGAAGCTGTGCGCAATGCTGGACGATTGGGAGATTCGGCGCAGCGGCGACCTGCCCGCGCATGTCTGGGCGTTCATTCGCGACAATGGCTTCATGGGGATGATTATCCCCAAGGAACGCGGCGGCCTAGGCTTTTCGGCGCTGATGCATTCCTGCGTGGTGATGAAGGTGGCCAGCCGCAGTCCGGCGGCGGCAGTCACTGTGATGGTGCCCAATTCGCTCGGCCCGGCCGAACTCTTGATGCGTTACGGCACCGATGCGCAGCGCGATTATTATCTGCCGCGGCTGGCCAAGGGTGCGGAAATCCCCTGTTTCGCCCTGACTGCGCCGGAAGCGGGATCGGATGCTGCTTCCATCCCCGACCACGGCACTGTGTGCTACGGCGAATTCAAAGGTCAGCGCGTGCTGGGCATGCGCGTCACCTGGAACAAGCGCTACATCACGCTGGCGCCGGTGGCCTCGATCCTTGGCCTTGCGTTCCGGCTTTTCGATCCCGACCATCTGCTGGGTGAAAACGACGACATCGGCATCACGCTCGCGCTGGTGCCGACCAACACGCCCGGCGTTCAGATCGGGCGCCGCCATTTCCCCGCCGACCAATCGTTCCAGAATGGTCCGACGCAGGGCAAGGACGTGTTCATTCCGATGGATTACGTCATCGGCGGGCAGCAGCGCGTGGGCCAGGGCTGGCGCATGCTGATGGATTGCCTCGCGGCCGGGCGGGCGATTTCGCTGCCGGCACTCGGCACCGGTGCGGCGATGTTCTGCGCGCGTCTGGCGGGCGCCTATGCGCGCGTGCGGCGGCAGTTTGGCCTCGCAATCGGCCGCTTTGAAGGCATCGAAGAACCGCTGGCGCGCATTGCCGGCACAGCCTATGTGCTCGATGCCGCGCGACGTTTGACGGCGGCCTCGCTCGATGCCGGCGAGCAGCCTTCGGTGCTATCGGCGATTCTGAAATATCACGCGACCGAACGCATGCGCACCGCGCTCAATGACGCCATGGACATCCATGGTGGCCGCGCCATCTGCGACGGTCCGCGCAATTATCTCTTCGGCACCTATATGAGCGTGCCCGTGGCGATCACGGTGGAAGGCGCGAACATTCTGACGCGGTCGCTGATGATTTTCGGCCAGGGTGCCATACGCTGTCACCCCCATCTGCTGAAGGAAATGGAAGCCGCCAATCTTCCCGATCCCACGGAAGCGCTGCGGGCGTTCGACCGCGCGCTGTTCGCCCATATCGGCAGCGCAACTTCAAATGTGATCCGCGCTTTTCTGCACAATCTGACCTTTGGCGCTTTCGCGCGGGTTCCCGATGTTCCGGGCATCGTGCCGTTCTATCGCGGGCTGCATGTGGCCGCAGTCACCTTCGCGGCTGTCGCCGATCTGGTGATGGGCACGCTGGGCGGTGAAATGAAGCGCCGCGAATCCCTGTCCGCGCGACTCGGCGATATTTTGAGCGAGCTTTATTTGATGAGCTGCGCGCTCAAACGCTACGAAGATGAGGGCGGCCAACGGGAAGACCTGCCGCTGCTCGAATGGAATTACCGGACCTCGCTGCATATGATTCAGACCCGGCTCGACGAAGTGCTCAGCAATCTTCCCAACCGGCCGGTTGCCTGGCTGCTGCGTCTCATCGCATTCCCGCTCGGGCGTTGGCGCCGGCCGCCATCCATGCGGCTGACGCATGTCTGCGCGGCCCTGATACTTTCCGCGACGTCCACGCGCACACGCCTGACCGATGGCATCTATATCGGGCACGGCGCGAACGATGCGACGGGCCGCATGGAAGGAGCGTTCGCGGCGGCGCTCGAGCGCGATGCCATCGAGGAGAAGATCCGCAAAGCCGGCTACCCGGGCCGCAAGGCGCTCGCCGATCTTGCACGCCTCGTGCGCGAAAACATCATCATGCAAAGTGAGGCGGACGCTTTGACCTACGCCAATGCCGTTATTCGCGACGCCATCGATGTCGACGATTTCGCCCCCTCCGAACTGACCGGGCGCGAGACTTCTACCATTGCGTCGGCCGCGGCGGCGGAATGAACACAGCCAAGCTGACGTGAACGTTTCCGTTTTTCGGCAGTTTCTTAGGAAACGACGAAACTCGGGAGAATCCCATGCTTGGAACAATCCTGTTAATCGTGTTGGTGTTGCTTCTGGTTGGCGCGCTTCCCACTTGGGGCTATAGCAGCAGCTGGGGTTATGGTCCGAGCGGCATATTGGGCACCGTCCTGGTGGTGTTGCTCGTTCTGGTTTTGATCGGCAGGGTCTAGGCAGAAAGCACAAGCGCGCGAATGGCTGGCCTGGAAACCTATCGCGCGAAACGCGACTTCAAACTTACCGCCGAACCGCGTGGCCGCGTCGAGCGTGGCAAGGGCAAGGGTCTCGTCTTTGTCATCCAACGCCACGCGGCGACGCGATTGCATTATGATTTCCGGCTCGAATTGGACGGCGTGCTGAAATCCTGGGCTGTGACGAAAGTTCCCTCGCTCGACCCGGCGACCAAAAGGCTGGCCGTCGAAGTGGAAGATCACCCGCGCGATTATGGCTCGTTCGAGGGGACGATTCCGCAAGGCCAATATGGCGGTGGCACGGTGCAGCTGTGGGACCGCGGCACCTGGACGCCGCAGAGCGATGATCCCCGGGGCGATCTTGCCAAGGGTCATCTGAAATTCACCCTGGATGGCGCGCGCCTGCATGGCGGCTGGGCGCTGATCCGTATGCAGGACCGCAATGTCAGGCCGGGGGCACGCAGCGCCCGTCATAATTGGCTGCTCATCAAGGAAAAAGACGAGGCGGCCCAGCCCGGCGAGCCCGATGCGCTGCTTGCCGCCGATACATCGGTGACAACCGGCCGCACGCTCGATGAAATCGCCGGCAGCAAGAAATCGCGGGTATGGAATTCCAATCGCAATGGCGGCGAGACCCGGCGCACCAGCGAAACCCTCACCGCAACCGCGGTAAAAAAAAAGATTCGGAAAGCGAGCGCGAAAGCGGCCGCGCGAAGCTGAAACGGGTGAAGATGCCCGAATTCGTGGCGCCGCAGCTCTGCCGGTTGGTGGATGAGCCGCCGGTCGGCGCCATTTGGGCCCATGAAATCAAATTCGACGGCTATCGCCTGCAGCTTCGGGTGGAGAAGGGCCGCGCCATCTTGCGCACCCGCAAAGCGCTCGACTGGAGCCACCGCTTTCCGGAAATCGCTGCCGAAGCACGCCGCCTGCCCGACTGTATGATCGATGGCGAAATCTGCGCTTTGGACGAGCGCGGCGTGCCAAGTTTCGCCGGGCTGCAACAGGCGCTTTCCGGCGGCAACACCGGCGAGCTGATCTTCTTCGTTTTCGACCTTTTGTTTCTCGAAGGCCTCGATCTCAGGGCGGAACCGGTTTCGGTGCGCAAGGAAATGCTGGCGCAGCTCATCGCGAAGACCAAAGGCATCGGTCATTTTCGCTATGTCGAGCATTTCGCCATTTCGGGCGCGACGTTCCTGAAATCGGCGTGCCGCGCCAATCTCGAAGGCATCATTTCCAAGCGGCTGGATGCACCCTATCGCTCCGGGCGCAGCGATCTATGGACCAAGGAAAAATGCCGCGGAGGGCAGGAGATCGTGATCGGCGGCTGGTGGGGCGGGCCGTCGAAGATCCGCTCCATCCTGGTGGGCGCTTATAAAGGCGATGATTTCGTTTACATGGGCCGCATCGGCACCGGCTTCAATTCCGAAAATTCAGGTCCGGTGCTGCGCGCGCTGAAAAAAGTGGTGCGCCCGAAATCGCCTTTCACCGCCGGCATCAAACCGCCGCGCGCCAAGGAGATCACCTGGGTCGAACCCAAGATCGTCGCCGAGGTGGAATACGCCACCGTCACGCATGATGGCCTGTTGCGCCAGGCGAGCTTCAAGGCTTTGCGCGAAGACAAGCCGGCGCGTTCGGTGGTTGTCGAACAGGCGATGCCGGTGAAGGATGCGGAGGAGCTTTCGGAAGGGGAAACCGCAATGGCCGTACCCGCCGCAAGAAGAACGCCGGCGAAGGCGAGCACGGCGCACGGTAGCAACGCTGTGGCGGGCATCATCATCAGCCATCCCGAAAAAGTGCTGTGGCCGGCAACCAACACGGCCGCCCCGCTGACCAAATTCGATCTCGCGCGCTATTACGAAAGTGCTGCGCCGAAAATGCTGCCGCATATCGCAGGACGGCCCATTTCCCTGGTGCGCGCGCCCGACGGCATCAATGGCGAAAAATTCTTCCAGCGTCATGTGCTCGCCGGCGTAGCCCATGTGACGCCCATGCCCGTTGCCGGCGAGAAGAAACCGTTTCATTCGGTCGACACTGTGGAAGGGCTGGTTGCGCTCGCCCAGGCGGCGGTGTTGGAAATTCACCCCTGGGGATGCAAGCCGGGCGACCCGGAAACACCCGAACGGCTGATCTTCGATCTCGATCCGGCACCGGATGTGTCGTTTGCGCGCGTGGTCGAAGCCGCGAAGGAGGTGCGGGAGGTGCTGGTCGCCTGCGGCTTCACACCGTTCGTGAAAACCACCGGCGGCAAAGGCATTCATGTGGTGGTGGCGATCGAAGGCACGCGCCGGCAGGCGATCACATGGGACGAGGCGAAAGCGTTTGCGCTGGCGGTCTCGGAGCGCGTGGCGCGCGCCCTTCCGGACCGCTACGTCACCAACATGGCGAAGAAGCAGCGCGGCGGGAAAATCTTCCTGGACTATCTGCGCAATGGACGCATGGCGACGGCGGTTGCACCCTGGTCCCCACGCGCACGCGAAGGCGGGCCCATCTCGGTGCCGCTGACATGGGCGCAACTCAAAAAGGACCTCAACCCGGCGGCTTTCACGATTGCCACGGCTGCGCCTCTGGTGAAGCGCGCCGACCCTTGGAAAGATCTGGCAAACACGGCAGTGTCTCTGGAAGCGGCGAAAAAGAAGCTGGCGAAACTGTAGCTTTGGGAGGGGCGTATCATGGCCGATGGGCTGTTGCAGACGACGATTGCGGGCAGCCTGCCCAAGCCGTCCTGGTTGGCCGAACCGGAAAAGCTTTGGGCCCCCTGGCGCCTTTCCGGCGACGCCCTGGCGGAGGGCAAACGCGATGCCACGCTGATCTGGCTGAAGGAGCAGGAGGACGCCGGCATCGACATCGTTACCGATGGCGAGCAGTCGCGCATCCATTTCGTGCACGGTTTTCTCGAACGAATCGAAGGTATCGACTGGGGCAAGAAGACGAAGATGGGCATCCGCAACAACCGCTACGAAGCGGAGGTGCCGACGGTGACCGGCCCGGTGCGCCGCCGGGGGCCGGTGCATAGCGATGACGTTCGGTTCAGCCGCGCCCATACCAAGCACCGGCTGAAGATCGAATTGCCGGGCCCGATGACGATCTGCGATACCATCGCGGACGCCCATTATGGGCGCCGCGCCGATATGGCGATGGCCTTTGCCCAAATTCTCAACGACGAAGCGCGCGAATTGGCCGCGCTGGGCGCCGATGTGATTCAACTTGATGAGCCGGCCTTCAACGTCTTCATGGACGATGTGAAGGATTGGGGTGTGGCCGCTTTGGATCGGGCGATCGAAGGCGTGTCGTGCAAGACCGCGGTTCATATCTGCTACGGCTATGGCATCGATGCCAATGTGAAATGGAAAGAAACGCTGGGCTCGGAATGGCGCCAATATGAGGAAATCTTTCCGGCGATCAATGCCAGCCGCGTCCAGATGGTGTCGCTGGAATGCGCAGGCTCCAAAGTGCCGATGTCGCTGATCGGCCTGCTCAAGGACAAGGAAATCATGGTCGGCGCCATCGACGTGGCCACAAATCGGGTGGAAACGCCCGCTGACGTTGCAGCTGTTTTGAAGATGGCGCTGAATTACGCGGGGGCCGAGCGGATCTATCCTTGCAGCAATTGCGGACTTGCGCCGTTGCCGCGCGCTGTGGCGGCAGGCAAGCTCAAAGCATTGGCAGAAGGTGCTGCGCTTTTGCGCCGGGAAATCGGCCGCGGGTAGATGGTCTCTAGCGTTCGAGCACCCAGCGCGTCACCGGTTGATGGAAATTGATCGCACCTGGCACCGTCATATAGGTCTTCAAATATTTGAAACCGCATTTTTGAAGCGTTCTGTGCGGACCCGTGTTGAAGGCATTGGGCTCGCAGAAGAGCCGCTTCAACCGCAAGGCCTCGAAATAAATATCGACACTGCGCCGCACGCATTCCGTACCGATGCCCTTCTGCCGGTGCTCGGGAACGGAGACATGCAAATGCATGAAAGCGCTCTCGCCGAAGACGATCTTGTTGCAGCCCGAAAACCCGACCGGCTGTCCATCCAGTAACCAAAGCACAAAGAAGACCTGGCGCTTCCCCGGCGGCAACGAGAACTCGCTTTGGAGGAACGCACGCCATGCGTCCGGGCTCATCAGCCGCGAGGGATCGACACCCATTCCGTCCAGATATTCGGGCGTGGAGGTGTAGAAATAATCGACCACGAGATGCGCCTCGTCGGGCGCCATCTCTCGAACCGCAAGCTGCATCGGCCAGAACCCTTTCGGCGGCGCGGCATAGTACAAATCCACGGTGCCCTATTCGAGACTTGCAATATCCCTTCCAGCCAGAACCGCGCCCAACTTGCTTAGGACGGATTGGCCGAATTTCAGGTTCGTGAGATTCATAACCAGTCAGTTATTGTTTTGCAGCTCGGCAAAACCTGCGCGCAGACAGCAAAACACCCGGACTGCTTGCTCCCGTCAGCGTTCGCTTG
>DATARE010000195.1:0-11890 GCA_036264295.1 Micropepsaceae bacterium
CCAAGCTGGGCGTGACGGTGGCGCCCGTGCCAATCGCCGAAGAGGCCGTGAAGGACGCGGACATCGTGCTGTGCGCGACCAACACCATCGATAATGTTTTCTTCGAGCGCTGGGTCAAGCCCGGCATGCATATCAGCTCGATCAAACGGCCCGAGGTGGAGGTTGCCGCCATCCAGCGCGCCGACATCACCGTGATCCACAGCAATGACGCCAGCCCGACGCATCTTTTCACCAAGGGCGTGACCATTCCGGAAAAGACCGAGAACAAGGGCTGGATGTTGGCCGGCGAAATCGCCTTCGACAAATTGCCGACGCTGCCGCAGCTCATCGCGGGGCAGGTGCAGGGCCGCACGCGCGACAGCCAGGTGACGTGTTTTCTGAACAATATCGGGCTGGGCTATCAGTTTGCGGCCTGCGGTGGCCATGTCTACCGCAAGGCGCGGGAGAAGGGGATCGGCGTCGAACTGCCGACCGACTGGTTCACCGAGGACGTGCACCCGTGACCGGCACTTCTCCGCCGCGGTTTCATCAGTTTACGGATGATATCGTCGCCATTGTAGCGGCGAATGGCGTGGCAGGATTGGACGAGATCGCGGCTGCGCTGCAGCCGCTGCTGCGCGACCCCGGCTTCGCGCGTTTCGCCTTTCCGGATGAAACCGTGCGCAAGCGCGTGCTGTTTCATGACCCGGCCACCGATGTCTATGTGCAAGCGCATCTGCAGCAGGGCGGAAAACGCGGGAAGCCGCACAGCCACGGCGCGTCCTGGGCGGTGTATGGCAATATCGCCGGTCATACGGAGATGACCGAATGGCGGCGGGCGAATCCTGAAGGCGAGGATCACGCGGTGCTGGAACTGGCGTCACGATATCGGCTCGGTCCGGGCGATGCGCGGGCCTACCCGCCGCACGTGATCCATTCCACCGAACATCCAGAAAAAGCGCTGGTGATCCGCATCACCGGTACCGATCTGGATACCATTCCGCGTTTTTCTTTCGATGCGAGCAAGGACCGGATGGTGGAAAGATTGCACCGATGAGCAACAATTGGAATGGGCAACATCTATATGGTGGCTGTCTTTGCGGAGCCGTTCGATACGAAATTTCAAATGTGCACGATGCAGGCTATTGTCATTGTTCAATTTGTCGCAAATGGAGTGGTGCGCCTGTTATTGCTTGGGCAAACATTCGACGAACGGACTTTCGAGTAATTTCTGGAACTCCAAAATATTTTCGATCCTCGAAAAGCTTAAATCGCGCCTTTTGTGACGAATGCGGTAGTTCCTTGTGGTGTATCGGAGATGACTCGTCGTTCGTCAGCATCAATATCGCAACATTGGACTTTTCGCATTTGGTGCAGCCGGCCGTCCATCTCTGCGATGCAGACCGGATTGCCTGGTTTGCGGTGAACGATAGGCTTCCTAGATTTGCCGCGAACATTCTTCCTTCGCCGGCAAACCGTCTGGATGCCCGCGTTCGCGGGCATGACAGTTGATCTATAGCGTTGGTATGGATTGAATCGAGAGCTAATCCGTCATCGCCGGGCCTGTCCCGGCGACCCATGATCTCCATAGCCGAAGGTGTCCATGGATGGCCGGCACGGGGGCCGGCCAAGACGGAGAATCAAGAATTATTCGTCCTCTTTTTTCCGCACCCGGCGGATTTCGGTGTTCATGGTGACATCGTTGCGGCGCTGCTGCGCGATGATGTCGCCGGTCGTCCAATAATCGCCCTTCACGGCGCGCTCGGCCATCACGTCGAAGCGTTCGTCCCATTCGCCAAGCGAGGTGCCGAACCAGGGCGCCTGGGGTTTCAGCGCGGGCAGGCCCAGCTCCTCCCAAATCTTCCGCGCATTCTCCATATATTCGCGCTTGGGCAATGACACCGGCGGGAACGGTTCTTTCAGCGTGGCGTCGAACAGCACGGAGGCATCTTCGCCGTCATTGCGCAAAGAGCGCGGGCCATGCCCCTGATCGCGATGCTTGAGGATTTCGATGTCGAGCGCCGGATTGCAGCGATAGGAGAGCGCCCACCACACCGCATCCATGTTCTGCGGATCGATGTCTTCATCCAGCGCGATGACGTATTTCCCCACTGCGCGATGCTGCGCGCACAGCCCATACATGGCCCGCCAGATTTCCTGACGCGGCGTGCCCTTGTCGATATGCAGCATGCAGACTTTGCGCAGATTGGTCAGCGGCTCGTGCAGCGACACGCGCTTGACGAATTTCATGCCCAGCGCATGCAGCCCCTGCAGCAGAAGGGGCTCCAAAGAAACCCGCTTGATGAGACTGGATTCGCTTGGCGTCACCTGGCTGATGATCGAGGTGAGCACGGCGTCCTTGCGCCGCGTGATCGCGGTCACATCCATGAAGGCGTTGTATTCCTGCAAATTCACATGGCCGTGGGATTCGCCGAATGGCGCTTCGGGCTCCAGCCATTCGGTGTCGATATAGCCTTCGATGACGATTTCGGCTTCCGCCGGCACCATCAGATCGACGGTCTTGGCCTTCACCACATTGATCGGCGAACCCACCAGACCGCCCGCGACATCCAGCTCGTCCAAAGATTCGGCGATCTTCTGGGTCGAGACGAAGGTCACCGCCGGCGGCGCGCCCAGAACGACCGCGGCGGGCATCTTTTCGCCACGCTTCTTGTATTTCAGCCAATGCGCGTAGATGCCGGGGCGCAGCTCCAGCGACGGATTCATGCCCAGCCGCCGGCGCGTCTTCACCTGGCCACGATAATTGCCGACATTCTGCACCCCGGTGTCCGGGTCCTTGGTGATGTATTGGGAGAGCGTCGTGTAGGGCGCGTTGTCCCAGCCGGGCGTGGAGATGGGCACCGGAATGCCGTCCAGACCCATGCCCTCCTTGTTCAATTCGTCGCCCATGATGACGATCTCATGGCAGGGCGCGTTCTCGACCACGCGCGGCTTAATCGGCGCCGCGGTGGCACGCGCCCAGGTGGCCTCGATCTGATCGAGTTCGCAACCCAGCCCGATACGGTAGATCTCGCGATTGGCCGCCAGCCCGCCGACGATCACCGGAATGTCGTAATGCTTGCCCTTGCTGTCGATGACATTGGTAAACAGGAACGCCTTGCGCTCGTCTTCGGGCAGGCCGCCGCGGAATTGCCAGCGCACCAGCGGATGCATCTCGGTGTCCTTGTTGATGGGCCGCGTCACACGAATGAGTTGGCCGGCTTTTTCCAGCGCGGCGATATGGTCGTGGAGATCGGGATAAATTCGGGGATTGGTTTGGCGCGTGCTCATGGGAACCCTCTATGTCGATGGGTTTTCATGCGCCGAAGGGTGCCAGGAAATCAACCCTCAACGCCCGGGCCGGACGGCGTCCTTCGCCTCGCCTCGCCGGCGGCTGTCCGCTTCAGGCGGTCCGCGCTCTGGCCGGCCAAACCGCGCGCGCCGCGGGAAAGCGCAAGTGGACGAGGGTGCCCACCCCCGGCGTGCTTTCGAGCGCAATGGAGCCGCCATGTTGCTCCGTCAGCAGCTTCACCAGATAGAGGCCAAGTCCAGTGCCCTCGACATTGCGTGTAAAGGGCGAGGCGATCTGGCGAAAGGGCTGGAGCGCGATGGGAATCATCTCCGGCGCAATCCCAATCCCGGTGTCCCGCACGCCGATGACGAATTCGCCGCGCTGTTCGATCTGGGCGGTAATGTCCACCGAACCACCCGACGGGGTGAATTTGATGGCGTTCGTCAGGAGGTTCAGAACGATCTGCTTGATCCGCAACGCGTCGGCATGAAGCAAAGGCAGAGCCGGCGCCGCGCGGACGGCCGTCTCCACGCCTTGCTCACGGGCGCGTTCGGCCGTCAGCCGGACGCAATCGGCGATCAGTGCCGCAATGTCGATGTCTTCCTCATGAAGATCGAGCTTGCCGGCCTCGGCCTTGGAGAGATCGAGAATGTCATTGATGAGGGCCAGAAGATGACGGCCGGCGCCATGAATATCGGTGGCATATTCCCGATAGCGATCTTCTCCCAGAGGGCCATAGAGTTCGCCGGCAAGGACTTCGGAAAATCCGATGATCGCATTCAACGGCGTGCGCAGCTCATGACTCATCAGCGCAAGGAAATGGCTCTTGGTCTTGTTGGCATCGGTTGCACTCAGGAGCGCGGATCTCAGCTCGCTCTCGCGCGCCGCCAGGATTTCCATCTTGCATCGCACCAAGCCTTCGCTCGTCCCGATGCCGAGATAAATACCGCCGCGCGTGACCACGAAACATTCGCGCAGCGCGTCCGGCCATTCGATCGTCAGCTTCGCGGCCAATTCCATGACCGGGGTGTTCTCGTCGACAATGAGCGGTCTGGTGTTGGCGAGCTTCGTAATCGAGGACTTGCCATAGAGCTCCGGCGCGTAGCGTTGCGCATAGCGCGCCAGGAAGCGAAGCCGGTTGGCAATGGCGACCACGTGGCCGCCATCGTCGACAACGGCAATCGCCGGGTGCGTGCTGTTCGCGGTGAACCAATCGAAAACGTCGGAACAGGTTTTGTTTGACGGAAAGGTCGGGAGCGGCGAGGCGAGGGCACCCGCGACCCACGGGCGAATGGAATCCGAACCAACGGAAGCGTTGAGCGTGTTCACAGAGAAATTCCGTGCTGATGTAGGCGCCGAGACTAATTTTCCGGGATTATTTGTCGGTTAATCGGCACGCGATTTCCCCGCGGGGAAATCGGATTTTCTATGAACTTTTTGTGTCACCGCGTTCTGCGCAGCGTCACGTGCGGGGACCCGCCATTCCTTCGTCCCCCCATGACGGGGGACGAAGGATCACGCTGGTCAGGCCCAGTCGACATGCCAGGCGGTGCCGGGATTTGTGGCAAGCACATCATGCTCCAGAACGCTCGTGCCGTTCATCAGCCATACGCTGGCGTGCCCGTCATTGCTTTGCGTCACGATGTCGGCCTTGCCATCGCCGTTGAAGTCCTCGGCACCTTTGATGTGCCAGGCGGGATCGGCCGTACCGACACTGCCCTTTGACACGACCGTGCCGCCATTCATCAGCCACAGCCGCATTTGGCCGCTATCGTTTTGCCACAGGATATCGTCCTTGCCGTCGCCGTTGAAATCGGCAGCGCCTTTCACGTGCCATGTGGTGCCTGGATTGGAGCCAACCGAAATATGGCTGACATCGGTTCCTCCGTTCATCAGCCAAATCGCGGCCTGACCGCTATCGTTTTGCCATAAGATGTCCGACTTGCCGTCACCGTTGAAATCGCCCGCGCCTATCACGTGCCAGGCCTTGCCGGGATTGTCGCCGGCCAACGACGTCCCGCTGATTCTCGTGGTTCCGTTCATCAGCCAGATCGCCGCCTGACCGCTATTGTTCTGCCACAAGATGTCCGACTTGCCGTCGCCATTGAAATCGCCGGTATCTTTGACGTGCCAGGCAGACCCCGGATTGGAGCCGACATTCGTCGTGCTGAGCGGATTGGCTCCATCCATCAGCCAGACCGAGGCCTGACCGGAATCGTTCTGTAGCAGGATATCGGCCTTGCCATCGCCGTTGAAATCGCCAGATGCTTTGACATGCGCGGAAACGCCCGGATTGGGACTGATCGGGGCGAGGGCGCCGATGGGGCTGCCGCCATTCATCAGCCAAACGCCTGCCTGGCCGCTGTTGTTTTGCAGGAGCAGGTCGGAATGGCCATCGCCGTTGAAATCATACGTCACATGCGCGTGTGTGGTGTTGAAGACGAAATCATCGGCTGTGAAAGCGCTTTTCTGCATGTTCTGGAAAGTGAGCGTCTCGCCATTGCCGAGATTGAGCAGAACGTCGGCGCCCTGCTGGGTCATGGCAGCCGACACGGCGCTGAACGTGCTGAAGCCATAGCCGTTGAGCTGCACGACGTCATGGGCGCCGTCGAAGGCAGCAATCGTGTCGCTGCTGCCGCCCGAATGGATGGCAAAAGTGTCGTTTCCACTGCCGCCCACGAAGAGATCGTGGCCGGCCGTTCCGTTGAGAAGATTGTTTGCGCCGCCGGCCCAAATCATGTCGTCCCACGGGCTGGCGGCAAACGGATGAGAGGTGTCGATGGTGGGCGCCGAGGCGAGCGTGTCGTTTCCCGATTGCACATTGGGGCCGCCTGCGATTTGCGATGCCGGAATCCCATAGAAATGATTGCCGGTGATCTGGGCCGTGATCGTAACGCTGGGATTCCAGACGCCAAGCACGCTGCCCGCCTGGTTCATGATCGTATTGCCGCTGACGGTCAGCTGCGAGCCCGCCATCGGCGCCGATTCTTCGGAATAGGCGACAATGCTGGGGTTCTGCGTGTTGGGGCCCTGCTGAATGAAATTGTTCTGGAGCGTCGCGTTGCCGCCATTGGGCAGGTCCACGCTGTAGCTGGCGGTGCCGTTGCCATCGTCGATGCGGTTGTTCGTCAATGTGGTGACGATGGCGCGGCTCTTGATCTCGTGGCCGACAACGGCGTCGTGAATATAGCTGTTGCTGATCTGCAGGCTGGCGATGTTGTTGATGTAGAGGTTGTGGGTGTAGCCGTCGCCGGCGCCATTGTGACCGAACTCGGAATGGTCGATGACGACCGTCCCTCCGGCGGCGGAATTGCCCAGGATGCCGTCCTGATTGTCGTGGAAATAGGAATTGGTGATGGTCAGCGCGCCGCCTTGATAGCGAATGCCGGCGCCGTTTCCATCGCTGACGGCGACACCGGAAAATTCCAGATGATCGATACTGACATCGGTGTTGGTGACAAGAATGCCCTTGCCGTTCGACGGCTCCTGGGCCGCAACAAAATGCGCCAAGCCGCCGACGCCGACGATGCTGATCTTGGTGTTGATGTCCGAAAAATCGTTGGTATAGGTGCCTGCCTGCACATAAATCGTATCGCCATCGTGAGAGGCGCCAATTGCTGCTCCGAGTGTGGAAAATTGTTGGTTCGTGCCAACGGTCAAAACGGCCATGCCAAGCCCCCCGCGCAAAGATGTGAGCGCTTTGTCAGCGCTTATGTTGAGAAGATTTCCCCCCTCGACTGCGTTTACCGCCCTGAGGGCAGACATCCACGCGATTTGCTCGAGGTCTATTGGCTATGAAGTCCGGCCATGCGCGAGTCAAATCACGCCGTCAAAAACGGCTGTGACAACAAAAAGACCGCATACGGAGCTATTTCAATTTGGCACAGTCTTCGGCCCAAGCTGAAGCTGTGGGCTTCCCCATCAATCGCTTCCCGGCATCATCGCCGCACAGCCGCCATCGACGAACAGTTCCGTGCCCGCAATGAAATCCGAATCGTCGGAGACCAGGAACAGCATCGCACGCGCCAGATCGATGGGTTCGCCCGGCCGGTTGCGCAGATTGACCACCTTGCGGTCGGGATTGAACGCATCCTTGCCGACCGGCGAGCCGATCTTGTTCGGGACCACGCAGTTCACGCGGATATTGTGCGGCGCAAGCTGAATGGCGAGCGAGCGGGTGAGGTTGATGACCCCCGCTTTGGCCGTGGTGTAGGCGATGGCACGATTGCGCCCGTAATGTCCCGAGGTCGAGCTGACATTGACGATCTTGCCCCCGCGGCCGGCCGCGACCATCGCCTTGGCGCCATATTTGCTGAACAGCATGGGCGCCGTCAGGCAGACGGCAAGGACCCGGTCCCATTCGGCCTTCGTGACATCGAAAATATGCTTATTGTCGGAGATCGCGACATTGTTGATGAGGATATCGAGCCGGCCCCATTCGGCCATCACGGCATTGACGGTGGCGATGATCTCATCCTCGTGGGAGACGTCGCAGACATAGGCCTGGGCCTTACCACCGGCCGCGCGAATCGCTTCCGCGACGGCATCGGCGCGGCCGCGATCCATATCGACCACGGCGATTGCGGCACCTTCCTGGGCGAACAGTTTGGCGGTTTCTTCGCCAATGTTGCGGCCTGCGCCGGTGATGATGGCGACCTGATCGGCAAGTTTCATGGAGCGTCTCGCATGCGGGATTCTGCGCCGCCAGCGATAGCGTCCTTGCGCCGCCTCAGCAATCCGCTTCCAAGCGGCGGCCCGCCCGGCCTAATGGGTGCTGCCTAATGGGTGCCGGCCTAATGGATGCCGGCCTAATGGGTGGTTGTGGTGCTCCGCAGGGCCGCCCGGTGCGATTGGATCAGTTCGTGAATGCTCTCGATCAGGGCCCGGGTAATTTCGGCATCGGCGGCAGAAAGCGCGTCCTCGGAGGTTTGTTCCTTGCCGGGCGTTGCAGATCCGGCGGGGTAGCGGCCTTCGTCGGGCGTTTGGCCGGCGCCGGGCGGCTTGCAGTCAGCTCCGCGATGGGTGCTTTTCGCGCTCACGATCATTTCCCAGACCTAGCTCTCTATTTATAGCCGCAGTTTGGGAAAGTAGACACCCGCCTAATGGGTCAGACATTGAGCTAGATCAACCGGACATTCCAAATCGGCAAGGCTGCCCGATATTCCGGAACCGTCCGATATCCCGGAACTGGCGGTTGGGCCGCCATGGCTGCCACGGAAGGCGCGCAGGCTATCGAGGTTCTGGACCATCTGGTTGGAGCGGGGCAGGTCGACAATCCCGGCCCGTTTCAACTTGCTGAGCGCCCGGCACACCGTTTCCACGGTCAGACCCAGATAATCCGCAATGTCCTGACGCCCCATGGGCACTTCGACGAAGGCGTTGCTTCCCATCCGCTCCGAAAGCCAGAGGAGAAACGCCGCCAGCCTTTCTTCCGCCGACAGGCACCCGAGCAGAAGCAAATGTTCCTGGGTGCCGATCACCTGGCTCATGAACAGGGCACGGAACTTTTTCCGCACTTCGGAATCATTTTCGGACAGGGTTTCGATTATGCGCTGCGCGTAACAGACGGCAACCACATCGGTGACGGCTTCGGCAGTGAAGCTGTATGCGTTCAGCTGCATGAAACCGAAATAATCGCCCGGCAAAAGAAAATGCGTCACCAGCCGGCGGCCCTGGACCGTGTGCTTGCACAAGCGCACCACGCCCGAAACGATGCGATAGGTGAAGTCGGCTTCATCGCCGTCATTGAAGATCGTGCGGTTCTTCGGATAACGCACTTTGGTTGCAATGCGTTGCAGTGCTTCGATATCGTCGCTGAACGTCACCGGCGTGCCCGCCGAACCATTCTGCCGGAGATGGACCGCTCGTGCGGTTCTCGGTGCTTCATCGAAATCTCTCATGTGCCCCACCTTCCTCGTCCACGCGCACGATCGAAGAGAGACGGTCTCAAATCCAATCTGCGGTGAAAGACTACGGCATCTGTGCAACCGCGGTAATTCGTGCGGCTACATAAGAAATTCGTGTACTGCTATTTTGCTACGCGTCGAGACGTGGTGCATCCGGCGTAGCGCCGAACCATGATGGCTAAGGCAAGGAGCAGATCCTGGAGAACAGCGCGATCAGTTCGCCCTGCCGGCGCGTGCGGGTCTTAAGCAGCATCGCGGCAATCTGTGTACGCACCGTCGTGATCTTGGCATGGCGCATTTCGGCAATCTGCTCGATATCGGCGCCCGCGACGAGGCCGGCGGCAATTGCGGTTTCGGCCCCGGAAAGACGAAACAATTGGCGCAGCGCGCCGGCAAAGGCTTCATCCGCCGGTTCGCATCTCTGGGCGAATACAATGGCGCCTTTGTGGGCCAAGGGTTCGTCGTCCTGGTAGGGGATCGTGGTGACAAGCGTCGGACGCGCGTTGCGCGTGTCGTTGATCATGATGGTTTGGCGTTCGCCATTGGCGCAGGTGCCCGCAATCGCGGCCCTTAAGCGCGCATTGTCGGCCGGGTGTAACGCAGAAAGGACGTCATCATTTGCCTTGAAACAGTCGCTGGTTTTGAGCGCCTGCGCCCCGGCATTGTTGCTGTACAAAAGGGCGCCGTTTCCCTCGACCAGAAAACTCGGCAGCTTCATCTGATCCATGATCGCCGATGCGATGCGTGTATTGGGGGGAGTTGGTCTCGACTCCAACATTACGGCTCTCCAGTGACAAACGCCGTGTGCCCGAACTCTGCATAAATATTAGACATTAAACGCATGGTTGTAGAGATGGTTGTGGAAGAGATGTTTTTTCTCCGCGATTCTTCGACGAATCTCCACGTACTATTTCGTACGAATTATGGTGGCGCCAGGGGGGATTTTCCCGTCCGTCGCTGGACGTAGTTCAAACAGCGTATGGCGCATTACAACTGAGACTAAGACGCAATCTCTTTCGCCGATGCTTCATTTGGGTGAGGAAAATCAGCGTCATTTAAATTCAGTAAGGCGGCTTTTCATTTGAAGGCCAATGGGCCCTCAAAGCAGCGCAGTGCCGAATAAGACATTTGGAGCGCCGTTTGTGAAAGGAGCGGCTATCGAGTTTCTTTGCGTGTAGAAGTGCGTGAAACGACGTCAGTTTTAGTGAATTTCGCGTATGGTCTTTGCAACCCTAAATGGGTAATAGTAAAAACCACGAGGGCTATTTGTTATTTCAGCCTTGTTTCTCAACGCGGTGCGTTTGGCATGGTTTTGCCGGCATGGGAGGGAATGGAATTAGAGCACCCATCGGTGCCGGACTCGCGGCATGGGAAAGCACGAAACAAAGACTTTTCCAAAGACGCCCATAGCGACAGCGGCAAGGCGGGCGTGGGCGCCGGCGGGGAAGCCGCGCATTCGCAGAACACGAAATTCATCCGCAATCTCTTGATCGACGCCTATGCGCCGTCTTCGGTGCTGATCGATAGTGATTGCCTGTGTGTCGGTTCCTTCGGGCCTGTGCACCGCTATCTTCATGTCTCGGACGAAAATGGGCTTTCCCCAGTGTTGGCGATTGCCCGTGAAGGCGTGCGGCAGAAATTGGCGGCGGCACTGCACCTGGACTCAGGCGATGAACCCGCACCAGACCCGAATCGCGCGGGGGAACAGGCCGCCGTGTTTGAATGTCTCAGCATTGCCGTTCTTCCCGTGCGCGCCAACGGCAAGAGCTTCAGCCTGGTGAGTTTCTTGGATCCGGCCGGCTATTCCGAGCAGAAGGAAATGGTGAAATCCTGTGGTTTGGATAGCGGCGCCCACATTGCTCGGGAACCGGTTCCTTTTGCCACGCGCGGAGATTGGCACGAAGACCAGCGCGTCCGCCTCAGCCCGCGTCAACGCACGGTATTGGATCTGGTGACGCATGGATATTCCAACAAGCAGATCGCCGCTCGACTTGAGATCGCGGAGCGCACGGTGGAAACCCACCGCGTTCTCGTCATGCGGAAATTCGGCGCCAAAAATCTTGCCGATCTGATGCGTCTCGTCGCTGCGGCGTAAGGCTCATTCCTTGGCCAGAAAATCGCGGAAATAAGCGATCGTCGCCTTCAGCCCTTCTTCAAGTTCGATCTTCGGACTCCAGTTTAGCGCCTTGCGGGCGAGCGCGATTTCGGGCTGCCGCTGCTGGGGATCGTCCACCGGCAAAGGACGGAGTTCGATGCGCGAGCGTGTTCCCGTCAACCGGATCACGTTTTCGGCCAGTTCGCGCACGCTGAATTCCTTGGGATTGCCGAGATTGACCGGCCCGGTCAGGTCCGCCGGCGAATTCATCAGGCGGATCAGTGCCTCCACCAGATCGTCCACATAGCAGAAAGACCGGGTCTGGGTGCCTTCGCCGAACAAGGTGATTGGTTCGCCCTTCAACGCCTGCACGATGAAATTGGAAACCACGCGTCCGTCATTGGGATGCATGCGCGGGCCATAGGTGTTGAAGATCCGCGCCACTTTGATTCCCAAATGATGCTGGCGGTGATAATCGAAAAACAAGGTTTCGGCGCAGCGCTTGCCCTCATCATAACAGGAACGCGGGCCGATGGGGTTCACGTTCCCCCAATAGGATTCGGTCTGCGGGTGAACGATGGGATAGCCATACACTTCGCTGGTGGAAGCTTGCAGAAT
>DATARE010000204.1:0-1563 GCA_036264295.1 Micropepsaceae bacterium
GACCTTGTTATCGGCAAAGGCGCCGCCGAGCTGAGCGCCCAAATAGCATCCGGTCCAGTTGTAGACCCGCACCACCGGGGGTGGCGCATAGAACTGTGCCGGCCGCGGAAACCGCAAGTCGGCTGCCGAGGCATCGCCGGCCGCAAGCGCAATGGCCGAAGCAAGCAGCGCCAAGGACTTTCGCATCGCGCTTTTCCTTTTCAATTCTCTGCCGGACAGATCCTCGGACTTTGGCCGCATCAGCGCAGATCAGGAGCGCTGAGCGCACGCAGCGGAGCGCTACGAAAGGTGAAAACTGTTCACTGACAAATAGATCGCGTCTAACGCGTTAATTTTTAGTAAAAATGTCTGTTTTCGACGCTGGGATTGCGAGTGGTCCTCACGGCGCGCGTACCCTCGCCCCCTCACCGCGATAGCGGGGCAGACGAGTTTCATCGTTCTTGCGGCGCGGATGCGCCCGAGTCATGCCAAGCCTCATGCCAAGCCACGAAAGCAAATCCTCCCAAAAAACGAAGGGAGGCGGAGCGCCGGAAAGCGCATCCATCCATGGCCGCGCCGCACAATCGGATGTCGCCACCCGACCGCGCTTGCGGGCGCGGCAGCGGTCGCTAGCGGCGACCGCTCGCCTCTCGGCGCTCCGCCGCGGCACTCGCCAAGGCTTTAACCCCTTGGCTCGACCCCGGGCCGCGCTTCCTGGAATTACCGGGTGCAAACGGGAGGACCCTCCCCGGCGCCAGTGCAGCGAGCACCTCGCAGGCCGGTCATAGTGCCAGCCGGTCGATGCCCAGAGCCGCCCGGGAGCGGTTTGCGAGACCGCGCGCGGGGACCGCACTCGCTGTCGCAAATCGGATCGCATCCGGAATGCACCCTTCACGAGCGAGCTTTGATTCGCTTAATGTAACTGAAATGGGGACCGATGTCAATGGCACGTCACTATCACAGTGACGCGATATGCCAGTTCTGCCCGTGAGGGCGCGCTCGAGCTAAAATCAACTGCACGCCGATCAACGAACACAAAACAAAAAACCCCGCGTCCGGCGAACCGAACGCGGGGTTTGGAGTATAAGCCTTCGGGCGGCTGCCGATCAGACGGCGCGCAGATTTTCCGCCGAGGACTTGCCGGTCTTGCGATCGGCAACAACATCGAAGGAGACTTTTTGCCCTTCATTGAGGCTGCTCATCCCGGCGCGCTCGACTGCGCTGATATGGACGAAGACATCCTTGCCGCCGTCATCCGGTTGGATGAAGCCGAAGCCTTTTTGGCCGTTGAACCACTTTACCGTACCTTGCGCCATGTGACTCTTCTCTCAGATCGTGTGTATAAGAAGGCCGCATAGTCGCGCGGCCCGGTTATGCTCGAGATTTGGGAAACTCGTCAGTCCAAGCGCGTTGGTTCGCGGCGTGGCCAAGTCGTTCGGCCGAAACTCGATTGCCGAAATGTAGCGCGTCGGCGCCGATTGGGGAAGTGCGACTGAGCCAGGAAATGCCTGGTTCGCTTAAAAAGTTGCCAGTTCATTTCCCCCTAAAGCGAAATAGTTTTAGCTTGAATCGTTATTTCGCTTT